>NZ_JBEYWV010000010.1:0-227097 GCF_040644575.1 Streptomyces sp. NPDC046939 | reverse complement strand
CTCTCCCGATCGGGTGGGCGCGCTGTCCCCCGCGCCCCTGAGATGCGCACTCCGTGCGCCATCTCAGGGGCGCGCCGTCGGGGAAGGCGCGGCGCAGCCGCATGCCTTCAGGGGCGCGGGGAACGGCGCGAGCAACCACGACGAAACCGGCACCCGCCGAATCAACCGCCCGCCGCACGGCGCCCCGCCAGGGGCGCGGGGAACGGCGCGCTCAGCCACGACGAGACCCGCACCCGCCGACCCGCCCCCGGCCGGACGGCCTAGCGCACGTCGACCGGCCCGTCGTCACCCCCGCCGGGCGCCCCCAGGTACCGCTCGATCCCGTCCCCGGGCACCGCCGACCCGCCCAGGTTCTTGCGGACCGAGTCCAGGATCGTCAGGCCCTGGCCGACCAGACCCGCCGCGATCTCGCCGAGCCCATCCGCCCCGTTCAGCACATTCACGTTCGCCCCGGCGAGCCCCGCGGACGCCTCCTTCACGATCTGCGGCAACTGGTCGATCAGCATCCTGTCCAGAGCCACCCGGTCGAAGCTGGCCGCGGCCTCCGCCTGGATCTTCATCCGCTCGGCCTCCGCCAGGGCGAGGACCCGGATCCGCTCCGCGTCCGCCTCCGCCGGCTTCACGATCTCGGCGACGAGCTGCTTCTCCCGCAGTTCGGCCTGTTTCAGCGCCAGCTCGGTCTGGGCCGCCAGGACTTCCTGCTGCGCACGCGCGAGCGCCAGCGGCCCCGCCTGGTCGGCGTGGGCCTTGGCCCGGTCGACCTCCGCGCTGTACTCGGCCTGCACGATCGCGGTCTGCCGCGCGTACTCGGCCTGCTTGCGGGCGGCGGCCTGTTCCGCCTCGGCGGCGGCCTGCGTGGCCTGGGCCTGGGCGATCTGCGCGGCTCGCTGGATGTTGGCCTTGTGCGGGCGTGACATCGCCTCGATGTAGCCGGTCTGGCCGTCGTCGATGGACTGGATCTGGAGCGAGTCGACGTGCAGCCCGATCTTCGCCATCTCGGCCTTGGACGTGTCGAGGACCTCCGTCGCCAGTTTCTGCCGTTCGGTGACGATCTCCTCGACGGTCATGGAGCCGATGATGGAGCGGAGGTGTCCGGCGAAGATCCGCCCGGTGAGGACGGACATCTGTTCCTGGTCGGAGAGGAACCGCTGGCCCGCGTTGACGATGGACTCGTGGTCGTTGCCGACCTTGAACGCGATGACGGCGCGCACGGTGAGGGCGATGCCCTGCCGGGTCACGCACTTCTCCACGACCTCCGACTCGCTCATGGCGAGGGAGAGGAAGCGGGTCTTGCGGAAGATGGGGAGGACGAATTTTCCGTGCCCGGTGACGACGCGGAACGGCGCTCCCCCAAGTCCCCGCCTGCCGCCCGAGATCAGCATCGCCTCGTCGGGTGCGGGAACGCGATATCCGAACATCCCTGGTGTCTCCTTAGCGGGCGCCGCCGTCGCCGCCGAGCGGCGGTTCGGAGAGGGGATCGCTCCAGGCCATGACGGTCACCCTGCGGTGGCCGAGGGACTCGACGACCAGCACGGTCGTGTCGCGGATCAGCGGTTCCTCGGAGTACGCGATGAACGTCTCCGTGCCGCCCCTGACCCGTACGAGTACCTCGCCGGGACCGTCGGCCCCTCGGGTGCCGACGAGCAGCTTTCCCGTACAGCCGACCACAGCCTCGTCCGGCGCCATCGGCGGCCGCCCCCCTTGTCGTTCGAGCTCAGGTGAGCCCTTGGAGGCCAGACCCTACGCCTGCGGACCGGCCCTCACCATCCACGCGCGGCAAAGATCCGGAGCTCTTCAGGGGGCCGCCGCGTACGCGACCGGATCGCTTCCCGGGACGGCTTCCGCCCGCCCGAGTTTCACCAGTCGGCGCAAGTGTGCCTCGGCCTCGGAGACGGCGATGTTGCGGGAGGCGTAGGGGATGTCGGCCCAGGGCCGGTTCCATTCCATGCGTGCGGCGAGCTGCCAGGGGGTGAGCGGCGCGGACAGCAGCCCGAGCAGGCCGGTGAGCCGGGCCTCGTGGTGGGCGAGCAGTTCCCGCACCCGTGCGGGCGCGTCGGTGAACGGGTGCTGGTGCGCGGGGAGCACCTCCGCCGGGGCGAGCCGCCCGACGCGTTCGAGGGAGTCGAGGTAGTCGCCGAGCGGGTCGGTCGAGCCTTCCTCGACGGACGGGTCCTCGTAGAGGCCGATGTGGGGGCTGATGCCGGGCAGCAGGTGGTCGCCGGAGAAGAGGCGGCCGTTGCCCGCGAGGCCGCAGGGGTGGGTCTCCTCCAGGTGCAGGCAGACGTGGCCCGGGGTGTGGCCGGGCGTCCAGAGGGCGCGGAGGCGGCGGCCGGGCAGGTCGAGGAGGTCGCCGGGGGTGATGGCGCGGTCGGGCAGGGCGGCGTCGAGGCCGGGCAGGCGGCGCGGCCGGCCCGCCTCGGCGGCGGCGGTCAGCGGTGCCACATGTGACGCGGGCGCTCCCGCGGCGAGCAGCTTCGCGGCCATGTACGCGTACCAGCGGGCGGGCGGGCTCTCGCGGGTGCGGCGCACGACGGCCGCGTCCGCCTCGTGCATGGCGATCCACGCGCCGGACGCCTCGCGGACCTTGGCGGACAGGCCGTGGTGGTCGGGGTGGTGGTGGGTGACGAGGACGCCGGTCAGTTCGGTGACGGTGGTGCCGCACGCGGTGAGGCCCTCCGTCAGCGCGGTCCAGGACGCCGGGTCGTCCCAGCCGGTGTCGATGAGGACGGGGCCCGTGTCGGTGTCGATGAGGTGGACGAGGGTGTGGCCGAGCGGGTTGTCGGGGATCGGCACGCGGATGCTGTGCACGCCTCCGCCGTGGTCGGTCACGCGCGTCGCCCGGGTCGTCCCTGTCGGTTCTGTCATCGCGGGGTGCCTCTCCGCCGTCAGGTGTGCTCGTCGCCGCACCGAACTGCCGCCACTGTAGACGAACTTGTAGAACTTGTTTCATTGGTTGCCCCGGGCGGCCTGCTCGGCAGGGCTCCCCGTCTTCCGCCGCCCAAATAGAACTGGTATCAGTTCTGATGCAGCGTCAGAAAAGCCTGCACCGGGAACCCCTCCGAAGCGGAAGCGGTGGTCGCGATGGCCGAACTCATCGAGCACGGACAGCTCTTCATCGGCGGGGAGTGGACCGACCCCCTCGGCAAGGACGTCATCGAGGTCGTCTCCCCGCACACCGGCGAGGTCTTCGGGCGGGTGCCGCACGCCGCGCCCGCCGACGTGGACCGCGCCGTCGCCGCCGCCCGCCGCGCCTTCGACGAGGGGCCCTGGCCGCGCATGAGCCTGGAGGAGCGGGTCGCCGTCGTGACGCGCATCAAGGACGCCATCGCCGCACGCCACGAGGAGATCGCCAAGGTCATCTCGCAGGAGAACGGGTCTCCCTACGCGTGGTCCGTCCTCGCCCAGGCGCTCGGGGCGATGATGGTCTGGGACTGCGCGATCGGCGTCGCGCGCGCCTTCACCTACGAGGAGACCCGTGACGGCGCCCTCGGCAAGCTGCTCGTGCGGCGGGAGCCGGTCGGGGTCGTCGCCGCCGTCGTGCCGTGGAACGTGCCGCAGTTCGTGGCCGCCGCCAAGCTCGCGCCCGCGCTCCTCGCCGGCTGCACGGTCGTCCTGAAGCCGTCGCCCGAGTCGCCGCTCGACGCCTACATCCTCGGTGAGATCGCGCGCGAGGCCGGGCTGCCGGAAGGCGTGCTGTCGATCCTGCCCGCCGACCGCGAGGTCAGCGAGTACCTCGTCGGGCATCCGGGGATCGACAAGATCTCCTTCACCGGGTCCGTCGCCGCGGGCAAGCGGGTCATGGAGGTCGCCTCGCGTCATCTGACGCGCGTGACCCTGGAGCTGGGGGGCAAGTCCGCCGCCGTCGTGCTGCCCGACGCCGACGTCGAGTCGACCGTCGCCGGGGTCGTGCCCGCCGCCTGGATGAACAACGGGCAGGCGTGCGTCGCCCAGACCCGCATCCTGCTGCCGCGCTCGCGCTACGACGAGTTCGCCGAGGCGTTCACCGCCGCCGCCTCCGCGCTCGTCGTCGGCGATCCGCTCGACCCCGCGACCCAGGTCGGGCCGCTCGTCGCCCGGCGCCAGCAGCGCCGCAACCTCGACTACATCCGCATCGGACAGGAAGAGGGCGCCAAGGTCCTCACCGGTGGGGGAGCGCCCACCGCCGCCGGGCTCGAACGCGGCTGGTACGTCGAGCCGACCCTCTTCGGCGACGTCCACAACGGGATGCGCATCGCCCGCGAGGAGATCTTCGGACCCGTCATCTGCCTCCTGCCGTACGGGGACGAGGCCGAAGCCGTGAAGATCGCCAACGACTCCGACTACGGGCTCAGCGGCAGCGTGTGGACCGCCGACACCGGGCGCGGCCTCGCCGTCGCGCGGCAGGTGCGCACGGGCACGTACAACGTGAACACCTTCAGCCTCGACATGCTCGGACCCTTCGGCGGCTACAAGAACAGCGGCCTGGGGCGGGAGTTCGGGCCCGAGGGCTACGGCGCCTACCTGGAGCACAAGATGATCCACCTGCCCGCCGGATACGCACCCGAGGAGCGCTGAGCATGGGTGACCGCTGGCGCGTGGAGGTCGACCGGGGCGTCTGCATCGGCTCCGGCATGTGTGTGCACCACGCGCCCGGCGCCTTCCGCCTCGACACGGCCCGCCAGTCCCACCCCGAGCGGACCGAGACCGACGCCGACGAGGACGTCCTTGCGGCGGCGGAAGGCTGCCCCGTCGAGGCCATCATGATCACGATGGCGGACGACGGGGAGCCGGTGTTCCCGCCCGAGGAATGAAATACCGGAAATGACCTGGGCACGCGACCGTCGAATATGCGTACGGTAGATATCGAACGGGGCGAACATTACTTGCCCCGTGCGTTCCGCATGGTTATCTGATGACGTCTGTGACTGTCCGCCCTCCTTGGCCGCATGCGAATCTCGTTGCCGTCCGAAGACGAGATGCGGAGGAGGGCGGACCACGCCATGGACAAGCGGTACGAGGTTTACGCCCTGGCCGACCCGCATTTCTACGAGACGCCCGAGCGGCTCGCCGCCGACGGGAAAGCGCGGGCCCTGCCCGAGTTCGGGACGGCGCGCAGGCCGGTGCCCGACGGATGGCGCTCCGACACCAACGGTGAGTGGCTCAACCTCACCCCGCTCGCCGCCGACGGCACCCCCCGCCAGGGACCGAAGCAGGGCTGGAAGATCCACGCGTCCGCCACGCGGGAGAACGCGGAGAAGATCGCCTCGACCGTCTGGGACTATTGCATACCGCGCGGCATTCCGTTCAAATTCGTGCCGGCGCCGCATCTGCTGCACCTGAGGAACGCCAAATACGCGAGCCGCGACACAAGCGGGAAGTTCGTCACCGTCTATCCGGCCGACGACGAACAGTGCCACCGGATATTGGAGGAGCTGGACGAACTCCTTCGCGGCCTCGAAGGGCCCTATATTCTGACCGATCTGCGCTGGGGCGACGGTCCGCTTTATGTACGCTACGGCGCCTTCGCCCGCCGTATGGTCGTCAATGAGCGCGGGACGCTCGTCACGGCCGTCGAGGACGGCGAGGGCCGCCTCGTGCCCGACAACAGAGAGCCCGCGTTCCACGTCCCCGACTGGGTGCCCCTGCCCGCCTTCCTCAAACCTCACGCCGACGCGCGCAACGCGCAGACCGTCGCCGATCTTCCGTACCGCTTCGAGAAGGCCCTGCACTTCTCCAACGGAGGCGGCGTCTACCGGGGCACCGACACCCGCGACGGCCGCAAGGTCGTCCTCAAGGAGGGCCGCCCGCACGCCGGCCTGGCCGCCGACGGGGCCGACGCCATCGCCCGCCTGGAGCGCGAGAAGGCCGCCCTGGAACGCCTCTCCGGGCTCGGTGTCGCCCCCGAGGTGCGGGACTGGTTCCTCATCGGCGACCACCGCTTCCTCGTCATGGACTACGTGGAGGGGCGCGCGCTCAACGCGTTCTTCGCCGAACGGCACCCGCTGCTCTGCTCCGACCCCGACCCGGACGCGATCGCCGCGTACGCGGACTGGGTGCTGCGGATCAACGCCGCCGTCGAGAAGGCCGTCGCCGCCGTCCACGAGCGCGGCATCGTCTTCAACGACCTGCACCTGTTCAACATCATGGTCGACCCCGACGAACAGGGCGTCACCCTCATCGACTTCGAGGCCGCGACCCGCGTCGAGGAGGACGGCGGCCAGATGCTGGCCCACCCCGGCTTCTGGGCGCCCCTGGACCGCAGCGGCACCGACATCGACCGCTACGCCCTCGCCTGTCTGCGGATCGCGCTCTTCCTGCCGGTCACCTCCCTGTTCGTGGTGGACCGGTCCAAGGCCGCGCACCTGGCGGAGATCATCGCGGCGGAGTTCCCCACCGTTCCCCGGGAGTTCCTCGACGAGGCCGTCGCCGAGATCACCCGCGGGAGCGCGGACGCGCCGCCGGTCACGGGGAGGGGAGCGACCGGCGCCGCCCCGCGCGTCGAGCCCGGCGACTGGCCCGCCGCCCGCGACTCCATGGCCGCCGCCATCCTCGCCTCGGCCACCCCCGACCGCGACGACCGGCTCTTCCCCGGCGACGTCGCCCAGTTCGCCACCGGCGGCGGACTCGGACTCGCCCACGGCGCGGCCGGCGTCCTCCTCGCCCTCGACCAGACCGGCGCCGCCCGCCACGAGCAGGGCGAGCAGTGGCTCCTCGACCACACCGACCCGGTGCCGCCCGGCACCGCGCTCGGCCTCTACGACGGCATCGCCGGGATCGCCTACGCCATGGAGCGCATGGGGCACCGGCAGCGCGCCCTCGACCTCGTCGACCGGCTGCTCGGCGAGAAGTGGCAACGCCTGTCCACGGGCCTGAACGGCGGACTGGCCGGCGTCGGCCTGGTCCTCGACCACCTCGCCCGCGCCACCGGCGAGAGCACCCTCGCCGACCGGGCCAGGGAGGCGGCCGGGATCGTCGCCGAGCGGATCGTCCACGTACGCGACACGGACAGGACCCCGGACTCCAAGCGGCAGGCCGGGCTGATGCGCGGCCTGTCCGGGCCCGCCCTGTTCCTGCTGCGGCTGTACGAGCACACCGGCGACCCCGAGCACCTCGCACTCGCGGGCACGGCGCTCGAACTGGACCTCGACCGGTGCCGTACCTCCTCCGACGGCGGGCTCCACGTCGACGAGGGCTGGCGCACCATGCCCTACCTGGCCGACGGCAGCGCCGGGGTCGGGATGGTCCTCGACGACTATCTGCGGGCCGCACCGGACGCGGATCTCGGCGGCCGTGACGCCGAGCAGGTCCGCGCGTCCGTCATCACGGCCGCGACCTCCCGCTTCTACGTCCAGCCCGGCCTGTTCGAGGGCCGCGCCGGAATGATCCTGCACCTCGCCCGCACCACGGCGCCCGGCGCCACGGACGCGCGGATCGCCGCGCAGATCGACGCACTCGGCTGGCTGTCGATGCCGTACAAGGGCGAACTCGCCTTCCCCGGGCACCAGATGATGCGCCTCTCCATGGACCTCGCCAGCGGCACCGCGGGATGCCTGCTCGCCCTCGGCGCGGCCATGGAACCGGAACGCGGCGTCCACCTGCCGTTCCTGCCGCCCCTGCGGCGGCCCCAGAGCCGGCTCCGGCACCGTCCGGAGTCGTGACACAACCGCACAGCACCACCCCGTCCCCACAAGATGAAGACGACGAAAGGGAAGACCATGGCACTTCTCGACCTGCAGAGCCTCGAAGCCGAAGAGACCACCGGTGGCGGTGGCGGCGGCAGCAACGTGAGCCTGCTCGCCTGCGACAAGCACAGCTCCAACAGCACCCTCCTTTGTCTGTGACGGTTCGTCCGCCGCGGTGAAGGTCCGTCAGGACTGATGGGACGCACGTCCCTCGGTCCTGACGACGGCGGGGCCGCCCCTGGTGGACGGCCCCGTCCTCTTCCCTGCCCCCCGCCACCACGGATGCGAGGCTCCATGAAGGCGTCCGGCGACGCGCTCCTGCGCTCCGCGACCCGGTACAGCGCGGGCCGGTGCCTGGCCCTGTGCCTGCTGACCGTCGCCTCCTCGGGCGCGGGCCTGCTCCTCCCGTACGTCCTCGGGCGCACCCTGGACGCCCTGTTCGCCGCCCACACGACGCCAGCGAAGGACGGCGCCGCCCAGCACTGGCTGGTGATCTGCGGTGTCCTGCTCGGCGGCCTCATGCTCATCGGCGCCTGCGAGGACGTCCTCACCGGCACCACCAACGCCCGCACCACCGCCTGGCTGCGCCACCGCCTCCTCGGCCACGTCCTCGCCGTCGGGCCCGGCGCCACCGCCCGCTTCCCGGCCGGTGACCTTCTCGCCCGGCTCGTCGGCTCCACCGCGCAGGCCGGGCCCGTCCCCGCGACCGTGGCCGCGCTCGCCGCCACCGTCCTCACGCCCGTCGGCGCGCTCGTGGCCCTCGGCCTCACCGACCCCTGGCTCGTCGCCGCGTTCCTCGCCGGGGCGCCCGCGCTCGCCCTGCTGCTCCGCTCCTTCGCGCGCGCCTCCTCCGACTGCGTCACCGCCTACCAGAACGCGCAGGGCGACATCGCGACCCGGCTCACCGAGGCGATCGGCGGGGCCCGCACCATCGCCGCCGCGCACACGGCCGACCGCGAGACCGCCCGGGTGCTCTCGCCCTTGCCCCGACTCCGTTCGCAGGGGGAGCGGTTGTGGCAGGTGCAGGGGCGCGCCAACGCCGGCGCGGTCGCGCTCGCGCCGCTGCTCCAGATCGCCGTCGTCGCCACCGCGGGGCTGCTCCTCCTCCACGACCGGCTCTCCGTCGGCGAACTGCTCGCCGCCTCGCGCTACGCCGCTCTCGCCACCGGCGTCGGCATGCTCGTCGGCGACATCGCCGCCCTGGTCCGCACCCGCGCCGCCGGACAGCGGCTCGGGGACGTCCTGGAGCAGCCCGCGCCCCGGTACGGGGACGCCCGCCTCCCACCCGGCGGCGGACGGCTCGAACTGCGCTCCGTCACCGTCCGCCGCGACGGCCGGACCGTCCTCGACCGGCTCGACCTCACCGTCCCGGCGGGGGAGACCCTCGCCGTGGTCGGCGTCTCCGGCGCGGGCAAGTCCACGCTCGCCGCCGTCGCGGGCCGCCTCACCGACCCCGACGAGGGCACCGTCCTGCTCGACGGGGTGCCGCTCACCGAACTGAGCCGCGCCGAACTGCGCGCCGCCGTCGGCTACGCCTTCGAGCGGCCCACCCTCCTCGGCGACACCCTCGCCGACACGATCGCCCTCGGGCCCGGACCCCGTACGGCGGCGGACGAGCGGATCGTCCGCGCCGCCGAGGCCGCCCACGCCGACGCCTTCGTCCGCCGGCTGCCCGACGGGTACGCCACCGCCTGCGCCGACGCGCCCCTCTCCGGCGGCGAGGCCCAACGCCTCGGCCTGGCACGGGCGTTCGCGCACGGCGGGCGGCTGCTCGTCCTCGACGACGCGCTCTCCAGCCTCGACATGATCACCGAACGGGAGATCGCCGCCGCGCTGCTGCGCCACGCGCCCGGCACCACCCGCCTCGTCGTCGCCCACCGCGCGACGACCGCCGCCCGCGCCACCACCGTGGCCTGGCTCGACGGCGGCCGCGTCCGCGCCCTCGGCCCGCACACGCGGCTGTGGCGGGACCCGGCGTACCGGGCCGTCTTCGCCGGGGCCGGGGAGGCGGCGGCGTGACCGGGGCCGCCCCGCGCCCGGGAACGTACCGGCGCGGCCTGCGCTTCCTGCTCCGGCGCCGGGCCACGGTCGCCCGGCTGGCCCTCTGGTCGGTCCTGGAGACCGGGCAGACGTTCCTGCTGGGCTGGGCCCTCGCCCGCGCGCTCGACGAGGGGTTCCTCGCCGGGCGCCAGGACACCGGCCTGCTCTGGCTCGGCGTGGCCGTGCTCGGCGTCGCCGCGGGCGCCCTCGGCACCGCGAAGGTGTACGGGGCGGTGGCCGGGCTCGTCGAGCCGTTGCGGGACCTGCTCGTGCGCCGCGTCGTCGAGCGCGGCGTCCGAGACGGCGACGGGGCGGCCGTCTCACGCCTCACCCAGCAGGTGGAGATCGCCCGCGACACCTTCGCCGGGCTGATCATGATCTCCCGCTCCTTCGTCTTCACCGCCGCGGGCGCGCTCGTCGGCCTGTTCTCGCTCGCGCCGGTGCTGCTGCTCGTGGTCGCGCCGCCGCTGGTGGCGGGCGTCGCCCTGTTCCTCGCCACGCTGCGGCCGCTCGCGCGCGGGCAGGAGACGTTCCTGATCGCCGACGAGAGCGTCTCGGCGCGGCTCGCCGTCGTCTGCGCGGGGCTCAGGGACGTCACCGCGGCGGGCGCCGAGGAACCGACGGCGCGGGCCGCGGGCGCCCTCGTCGACCGCGAGTACCGGGCTGCCCGCACCCTCGCCCGGTGGGCCGTCCCGCGCGCCCTCGCCCTCGGCATCGGCGCCCAGGTGCCGCTGTTCCTGCTCCTGGTCACGGCGCCGTGGACGCTCGACCGTGGCGTCACCCCGGGCGCCCTGGTCGGCGCCCTCGCCTACGTGGGCCAGTCCCTCGCGCCCGCCCTGCAGAGCCTCGTCCACGGCCTCGGCGCGGGCGGCTCACGCCTGGCCGTGGTCCTGCGCAGGCTCACCGCCGAGACACAGCGACAGGAGCCACCCGTGCGGGAGCCGTACCGTCCGGCCTGCGACCCGGCCGCGCCCGCCCTGCGCGTGTCCGCGCTCACCTTCGCCTACGGGCCCGGCGCCGCCCCCGTCGTCGACCGCCTCGACCTGACCGTCCCGCGCGGCGGCCACCTCGCCGTCGTCGGCCCCAGCGGCATCGGCAAGTCCACCCTCGCCGGGCTCGCCGCCGGGCTGCTCGTCCCCGGGGCCGGTGAGATCCACGTGTGCGGACTGCCCGCCCGCTCCCCGCAGGCCGCCGCCGCGCGCGTCCTCATCCCGCAGGAGGCGTACGTCTTCGGCGGCACCCTGCGCGACAACCTCGGCTACCTGCGCCCCGACCCGGTGCCCGACGACGAACTGGCCGCCGCCGCGGCCCTGATCGGCCTCGACGCGCTGCTCGCCCGGCTCGGCGGGCTCGACGCCCCGCTCGACCCGGCCGCGCTGTCCGCGGGGGAGCGCCAGCTCGTCGCGCTCACCCGCGCCTATCTGTCGCCCGCGCCGCTCGCCCTGCTCGACGAGGCGACCTGCCACCTCGACCCGGCGGCGGAGGAGCGCGCCGAGCGGGCGTTCGCGGCGCGGCCCGGCGGGACCCTGGTGGTGGTCGCCCACCGGATCAGCTCCGCCCACCGGGCCGACCGCGTCCTGGTGATGGACGGCCCCCGCACCGTCAGCGGGGACCATGAGGAACTGCTGCTGCGTTCGCCGCTCTACCGCGACCTGGCCGGCGCGTGGGGAGCGCCGGAGCCGTCGTCACAGCCAGCCTTCGCCCTGGGATATCCGTATCGCGTCGATCCTGTTGCGGGCGCCGATCTTGCGGGTGATGGCGGCCATGTAGTTGCGCACCGTGCCGTTGGACAGGTGCAGCCGGCGCGCGATCTCGGAGACCGGAGCGCCCTCGGCCGCGAGGGACAGCACCCCTAACTCTCTTCTGGTTAAGGGGTTCTGAGCGGCTCTCAGAAAGCCGAACCCCAGCGCGTCGTCCACGAACCGCTGTCCCTTGGCGACCTGCCGGATACCGGTCAGAAGCTGTTCCACGGGCCCGTCCTTGTCCACGAAGCCGAGCGCCTGGGCCTCCATGGCCCGGCGCAGAGGTCCAGGTTTGCTCTTGCTCGCCAGCACCACGAGCGCGCACCGCAACTCCGCCAGCGGCGGTGTCCCGTACGACGCGTCGCAGTCCAGGTCCGCCACGCATATCTGCGGCGCCAGCGCGCCCACCCGGACGCCCGCCGTACGCCAAGGTGTGTCATGCACTTCCAAATCTGGTTCCCTGCCGAGCCGTTCGGCCAGTGCCGAACGCATCAGACAGGAATCGTGCACAAGAAGTACCCGGATCACGCTGCCCCCTCTTAAACCGTCCGCGCCCGTCCCCAGCGCTTGAACAATTCAACCGACGGGTTCCCCGTCAGGGGCGGGCGGAACTGTCATCGGCCACAAATAGCTCAGCGGTGGCCGGGATCGGTCAGGTCGATGAGCCGGCACACCGTCTCGATGTCGATCCTGACCTGGGCGATGGAGGCCCGCCCCGACAGCCACGTGATGAGCGCCGAGTGCCAGGTGTGCTCGATGACACGGACGGCGGAGAGTTGCGCGGGCGTCGGATCGTCCAGCTCCATCGCGTCCAGGATGATCGCCGTGGTCTGCCGGGAGACCTGGTCGACCTCCGGGCTGACGCTGCGGTCCGCGAAGGTCAGCGCCCGGACCATCGCGTCCGCCAGGTGCGGCTCGCGCTGCAGGGCACGGAAGGCGCGCATCAGCGTCTCGGCGACGCGCTCGGCGGGGGAGTCCGAGGACGGCGGACGCTTGCGCAGCGTGGTGTGCATGTGCTGCAACTGGTCCTGCATGGTGGCGACCAGCAGATGGACCTTGCTGGGGAAGTAGCGGTACAGCGTGCCGAGGGCGACCTGCGAGACCTCGGCGACCTCGCGCATCTGCACCGCGTCGAAGCCGCCGCGCGCCGCGAGCTGGGCGCTCGCGTGCAGGATGCGGCGGCGCCGCGCCTCCTGCCGCTCGGTGAGCGCGGGGGCGCCCTGCGCGGAGCCTGTGCCGTCCGGAGCTGTCATCAGTTCGCTTCCGTGTCCCGTGGTCCGGCCGTGGCGTGAATCACCCGATCCGCCGGTCACAGCCTCGCTACCTGCCGGTAGATTCGATGCTCATTGAACGATCAAGTCTGAAACTTGTTCTAGATTAGCGTCCCCACGTAGTGTCCAGTGTCCACGGGCAAGCAGGGAGAAGGGTGGCCTGGAGTGACCGCGGAGTCGTTGCGCATCGCTCTGCTCACGTACAAGGGCAACCCGTTCTGCGGGGGCCAGGGCGTGTACGTGCGGCACCTCTCGCGTGAGCTGGCCCGGCTCGGGCACCGCGTGGAGGTGATCGGCGCCCAGCCCTACCCCGTACTGGACGAGGTCCTCGACGGCACGGGCCCCGGCGGGCTCTCCCTCACCGAGCTGCCCAGCCTCGACCTGTACCGCAGCCCCGACCCGTTCCGCACGCCGAAGCGCGAGGAGTACCGGGACTGGATCGACGCCGCCGAGGTCGCCACCATGTGGACCGGCGGCTTCCCCGAACCGCTCACGTTCTCCCTGCGCGCCCGCCGCCACCTGCGGGCCAGGCGCGGCCAGTTCGACGTCGTCCACGACAACCAGACCCTCGGCTACGGGCTCCTCGGCGGCCCCGACGCGCTCGGCGCCCCGCTCGTCACCACCATCCACCACCCCATCACCGTCGACCGGCAGCTCGAACTGGACGCCGCCGAGAACTGGAAGCGGCGGATGTCCGTGCGCCGCTGGTACGCGTTCACCCGCATGCAGAAGCGCGTCGCGCGCCGCCTGCCGTCCGTGCTGACCGTCTCCGGCACCTCGCGCGACGAGATCGTGCAGCACCTGGGCGTCGAGGAGAAACGCATCAGCGTCGTCCACATCGGCGCCGACACCGACCTGTTCTCGCCCGACCCGGCCGTGCCCGAGGTGCCCGGCCGGATCGTGACGACCTCCAGCGCCGACGTCCCGCTCAAGGGCCTCGTCTTCCTCGTCGAGGGGCTCGCCAAGGTCCGCGCCGAACAGCCCGACGCCCACCTCGTCGTCGTCGGCAAGCGCGCCGAGGACGGACCCGTCGCCCAGGCCATCGAGCGGTACGGGCTCGAAGGCGCCGTCCGCTTCGTCAAGGGCATCAGCGACCAGGAGCTCGTCGACCTCGTCCGCTCCGCGCAGGTCGCGTGCGTGCCCTCCCTCTACGAGGGGTTCTCGCTGCCCGCCGCCGAGGCCATGGCCACCGGCACCCCGCTCGTCGCCACCACCGGCGGCGCCATCCCCGAGGTCGCGGGCCCCGACGGCGAGACCTGCCTCGCGGTGCCCACCGGGGACGCCGGCGCGCTCGCCGCCGCCCTCATCCGGCTCCTCGGCGACGAGCCCCTCCGGCTCCGCCTCGGCGCCGCCGGCCGCGCCCGGGTCCTCGCCCGCTTCACCTGGGCGCGGGCCGCGCAAGGCACGGCCGAGCTGTACCGCGCGGCCATCGAAGGGGCGGCACCCGGCACCTCCGTACGCCCCCACCAGCCAACTCCGCAGGAAATCTCTCCGGAAACCTCTCAGGAAAGCAGGGCCACGTGCTGACCGTCGACTTCACCCGTTTCCCGCTCGCCGCGGGTGATCGCGTCCTCGACCTCGGCTGCGGAGCGGGACGGCACGCCTTCGAGTGCTACCGGCGCGGAGCCCAGGTCGTCGCCCTCGACCGGAACGCGGAGGAGATCGCCGAGGTCGCCAAGTGGTTCGCCGCGATGAAGGAGGCCGGTGAGGCCCCCGCGGGCGCGACGGCCACCGCCATGGAGGGCGACGCGCTGCAACTGCCCTTCCCCGACGAGTCGTTCGACGTCGTCATCATCAGCGAGGTCATGGAGCACATCCCCGACGACAAGGGCGTGCTCGCCGAGATGGTCCGCGTCCTCAAGCCCGGCGGCCGCATCGCCGTCACCGTGCCGCGCTACGGCCCCGAGAAGGTCTGCTGGGCGCTGTCCGACGAATACCACGAGGTCGAGGGCGGCCACATCCGCATCTACAAGGCCGACGAACTCCTCGGCAGGATGCGGGAAGCGGGCCTCAAGCCGTACGGCACGCACCACGCCCACGCGCTGCACTCCCCGTACTGGTGGCTGAAGTGCGCCTTCGGCGTCGACAACGACAAGGCGCTGCCCGTCAAGGCGTACCACAAGCTCCTGGTCTGGGACATCATGAAGAAGCCCGCCCTGACCCGGGTCGCCGAGCAGCTCCTCAACCCCGTCGTCGGCAAGAGCTTCGTCGCCTACGCCACCAAGCCGCACCTGCCGAAGGACAGCGGGGCCGCTGCGTGAGCAGTCCGGAACGGACCGAACTCCTCGTCCTCGACGGCGTCCTGACGGCAGATCAGGCGGCCCGGACGGTGCGCGGCATCCTGGACATCCAGCGCCCGGACGGGGCCATACCGTGGTTCCGCCGTCACCACCTCGACCCCTGGGACCACACCGAGGCCGCCATGGCGCTCGACGTCGCCGGGGAGCACGAAGCCGCCGAACGCGCCTACGACTGGCTCGCCCGCCACCAGAACGAGGACGGCTCCTGGTACGCCGCCTACCACGACGGCGACCCCCACGACGTCACCGACCACGGCCGCGAGACCAACTTCGTCGCGTACGTGGCCGTCGGCGTCTGGCACCACTACCTCTCCACCGGCGACGACGGCTTCCTGGACCGCATGTGGCCCACCGTGTACGCGGCGATGGAGTTCGTGCTGCGGCTGCAACAGCCCGGGGGCCAGATCGGCTGGAAGCGGGAGCCGGACGGCACACCGGTCGACGACGCGCTCCTCACCGGCAGCTCCTCCATCCACCACGCCCTGCGCTGCGCCCTCGCCATCGCCGAACAGCGCGAGGAGCCGCAGCCCGACTGGGAGCTGGCCGTCGGCGCCCTGCGCCATGCCATCCGGCGCCACCCCGAGCGGTTCCTCGACAAGGACCGCTACTCCATGGACTGGTACTACCCCGTGCTCGGCGGCGCCCTGCGCGGCGCCGAGGCGAAGGCGCGCATCGAAGCGGGCTGGGACCGTTTCGTGGTCCCCGGCCTCGGGGTGCGCTGCGTCGTCCCGAACCCGTGGGTCACCGGAGGTGAGAGCGCCGAACTGGCCCTCGCGCTGTGGGCGACCGGCGAGTCCGACCGCGCGCTGACGATCCTCCAGGACATCCAGCACCTGCGCGATCCGCACTCCGGCCTCTACTGGACCGGCTACGTCTTCGAGGACCGGGCCGTCTGGCCCGAAGAACTGACGACGTGGACAGCGGGCTCGGTCCTCCTGGCGGTAGCGGCCCTGGGCGGCGACGAGGCAACCTGCCACATCTTCAACCCGGAGTCCCTCCCATCAGGCATGGACCCGAACTGCTGCGCCTAGCCCTCCGGGGGGCGGGTGGGGCCCGGGGCTGCGGCGCGTCCGGGCCCCGGCCCTGCCGTGGCCCGGCGGCGCGCCGGACCCAGCGAACACAGCAGCCCCTTGCGGAGCCGGACCGGACTTCAGCGCCCAGGGCGGAACCGGCTTCGCCACGCACACGTCACCGTCCCCGCCGCTCCTGCGGGGCCCGCTGAAAGAACGCCGGTCAGCGGGCCGTGCCGGCGTCCCTGCCGACGCGGCCGACGCGCGCCGACGCGCGGCCGGGGTGGGGCGTCCCGGGCTGTCGGCGCCCGGGGGCCGCGCCGCACCGTCTCCCGCATGTTCCGCGCCAGCACCCGCGGCTTCGTGCCGCCGGGGGCGGGTGGCGGGTCCCGCCACCCGTGCTCGGCGGTCGCGTCACGGCAGCCCGCGCCTACGCGTACCAAGTCATACCGCGCGGTCCCAGATGACCGGGTGCGCGGCGGAGCCGGTCAGCGGCGGAGTTGGTTGGCCACGAAGTGGCCGATCGCCAGGTAGACGACCGCCGCCAGGCCGTAGCCCGCGACCACGCGCGCCCACGCGGCGTCGAAGGTGAACAGGTCGTGGGACCAGCCGGCGAGCCAGTTCGCCGCGTCGTGGACCCACTGGACAAGGTCGTTGCCCCGGTTCGCGTCCAGCAGATACATCAGGATCCACAGGACGAGAATGACCGCCAGGATGTCTGCAATGATCATGACAACCCGGCCTGCTTCGCTTGAGCCTCTGTAACGCCGATTCACAGACATGACCTCCGGATGCCCCGGATTCCGCCGCAGAACCAGGGCGCCGCCACGGACGGGCTCGCCCGGGTGGCGCAGTGATCGGACCCGGGCGAGGCTGCCAGGAGTGCAGTCCGAGGCCCGGAGGTAACCGTGGTGCCCAGCTTCCCCCTACCCCTGCGCCGCCTGCTCGTGGCGGTGCTCCTGTGCGGCGCCATGCTGGCCGGCACCACCGCGTGCGGCGGCGGCGACGACAAGGACACGAAGGCCGGTACGTCGGCCAGCCCCAGCGCCTCGACCACGGCCCAGAAGCAGAAGCTCGCCAAGACCCGGTTCGTCGCGAACGCCGGCATCGCGGCGGGCGCCACCTACCAGTGGATCGTGAAGCCGTGGAAGGCGGGCAAGTTCAAGAAGGGCGCGGACGGCCGCAAGGTCGCCCTGGTGAAGGCGGGCCTCGCGGGCGCGCTCACCTACAACCGGCTGAAGGCGGCGAAGAAGAACGCCGAGGGCGACCCGAAGCTCTCCAAGGCCATCGCCCCGCTCACCTCGGGCATCGACGCGCTCAAGGACCTGCCGGGCAAGCTGCGCAAGGGCGAGGGCACCGACTCGGTCGCCTCGTCCTTCGACGACATCATCAACAAGGTGAAGGGCGCGGGGAACGACGCGGGCGCCGAGGTCAAGAACAAGGTCCCGTCCACCTCGGAGCTCCGCAACGCCGGTTAGCGACCCCTACGCGTTGAGCTCGGCCAGCGTGCGCAGGGTCTCCGGGTCCGGTGACAGGACGAGCAGGTCCGTCACCGGGCCCTTGCGCCACAGCTCCAGGCGTTCGGCGATCCGCCCGCGCGGCCCGACCAGCGAGATCTCGTCGGCGAACGCGTCCGGCACCGCCAGCACCGCCTCCTCCCGCCGCCCCTCGGCGAAGAGTTCCTGGATGCGCCGGGCCTCGGCCTCGTACCCCATCCGCGCCATGAGGTCGGCGTGGAAGTTGCGGGTGCTGTGCCCCATGCCGCCGATGTAGAACCCGAGCATGGCCTTGACGGGGAGCAGCCCCTCGGCGACGTCGTCGCAGAGCTTCGCCCGTGCCATCGGCGCGACCATGAATCCCTCGGGCAGATCGGCCCCGGTCAGCGCCGCCCCGTACGCGTCGGTCCTCGTCGGCGACCAGTACAGCGGCAGCCAGCCGTCCGCGATCCGCGTCGTCTGCGCGACGTTCTTCGGCCCTTCGGCACCGAGCAGCACCGGCAGACCGGCGCGGAGCGGATGCGTGATCGGCTTCAGCGCCTTGCCCAGGCCGGTGCCGTCCTCGCCCCGGTAGGGCAGCGGGTGGAAGCGCCCGTCGTTCGCGACGGGGCCCTCGCGCCGCAGCACTTGCCGGACGACGTCCACGTACTCGCGCGTCGCGGTCAGCGGCGACCGAGGGAACGGCCGCCCGTACCAGCCCTCCACCACCTGCGGCCCGGACAGCCCGAGGCCGAGCATCATCCGGCCGCCCGAGAGGTGGTCCAGGGTCAGCGTGTGCATGGCGGTGGTGGTGGGGGAGCGGGCCGCCATCTGCGCGATGGCGGTTCCGAGGCGGATGCGGCTGGTGTGCGCGGCGATCCAGGTCAGCGGCGTGAACGCGTCGCTGCCCCATGACTCGGAGGTCCACACCGAGTCGTACCCGAGACGCTCCGCCCGGCGTACGAGGTCGAGGTGGCCGGGGTCGGGCCCGCGCCCCCAGTAGCCGAGTGCGAGTCCGAGCCGCATGCGCTCCCCTCCCGTGACCTGACGGCCGGTCAGCCGGGCCGTCCGTCGGGCGAGCGTACGCGAAAGGCCCCTCGCCCGGAAGAAGACGGGCGAGGGGCCTTGTCGGGCGCTGACGGGATCAGCCGCGCTGGATCCCGGTCGTGTCCTGGAGGACGCCGCGACGGCCGTCCTGCGTCTGCGCGACGAGGCCGGGGCCCCGCTGCTCGACGGCCAAGTACCAGGTTCCCGGCGCCAGTTCGGCGATCGGGGTCGGCGAGCCGTCCTCCGCGTACAGCGGACGCGGTACCGGCACGGCGAACCAGAACGGGGAGAAGTCCCCGGCGGGCTGCCCGCCGGACTGCGGCGCCGGAGCGGCGGCCTGCTGCGGCTGGCCCGGCTGCCCGCCGAAGGGCTGCCCGCCACCGGACGGGCCCGGACCCGGCTGGCCGGGCTGCGCGCCGTACGGCTGGCCCGGACCGGGCTGGCCGTGCTGGGCGCCCGGGTAGCCGTAACCGCCCTGCGGCTGACCGCCGTAGGGCTGCGGCTGCTGCGGGCGCGGGGCGCCGACGAGGCTCGCCTTGAGGGCCGGGACCAGCGGCGTCGCGACCGCGGCGGCGGCCATGACCAGCGTGGCGATCAGGGAGAGGATGAGGCCGATGCCGCGGTCCGGGCCGTCCCCGAGGGCGCCGCCGAGGTTGTTGTAGCCGCCGGCCGGGTCGAAGATGTTGCCGAGCGCGGCCCAGGCGGCCAGCACCGTGCAGGCGACACCGAACTGACCGAGGTCGAGCCCCGCCACCTTGAGGGGCTGCGGCCTGCCGTGGCTGAGCACGACGAGCGCCGCGCCGATGATTCCGGCGAGGACCACGCTGAACAGGAGCGGGCCGCTCTCCCAGGAGTTCGGGAAGTCGAAGCCGCCGGCATTGTCGGCCGTGTAGATATCGAGGAACGAGGCGATGAACAGCAACACCGCTGCTCCGATCACCACGCCGTCGCCTCGAGTGAGGGAGCGGATATTCACTTCAGGTCCTTCGGTCAGTCGTCACGTCATCGTCAGGAGGCGGCGCCAAGCGCGGGGGTGGCCCCTCATCGTACGGAGGACACTATCGTCCACGTCCCGGAGGTGTCTGCCGAGATCCACACGGGGGTGTCTACCCCCGCAGGAAACTCACGATTCCCTCGGAGAGCCCCTGTGCCGCCTTCTGCCGCCACGCGTCGGAGGTGAGCCGCGCCGCGTCCTGCGCGTCCCGCATGTTGCCGCACTCGATGAACACCTTCGGCACGGTCGACAGATTGAGTCCGCCCAGGTCGGAGCGGGTGTCGAGGCCGGTTCCGCCGCCGACGTAGTTGGACGGGGGCTCCCCTGTGACCTGGAGGAACTTGCCCGCGACGCGTTCGCCGAGGTCGCGTGAGGAGGCGACGATCGGACGGGTGTCGGCGCTGCCCGCGTGCACGGACGCGGGAAGGATCACATGGAAGCCGCGGTTGCCCGCGCCGGAGCCGTCCGCGTGCACGGAGATCGCGGCGTCCGCCTTCGCCTGGTTGCCGATGGCGGCGCGCTCGGTGACGCAGGGGCCCCACGGCCGGTCGCCGTTCTGGGTCAACTTCACCGTGGCGCCCTGCTCTTGCAGGAGCGTGCGCAGGCGGCGCGCGACGTCGAGGGTGAACTGGGCCTCGGTGTAACCGGCGTTGGTGGAGGTGCCGGTGGTGTCGCACTCCTTGGACCCGTTGCCGACGTTCACCTGGCGATTGATATCGGCCGGGTGCCGAAAGTTACCCGGATTGTGACCCGGGTCGATGACGACGACCTTGCCCGCGAGCGGCCCGGAGCCGCCACCGGCCGGCTTCGACGGGGTCTTCGGGGTCTTCGGCGTCGCCGGGGCGGACGGGGAGGCGGGGGAGGGGGCCTTCGACGGGGAGCCGTCCGGCTGCTTCGCGTCGGCCGCGCCGGACGATCCGGCGGGCGACGGGGCGGACGTGACGGACCGGCTCGGCGCGGGGAGCACCTTCGCCTGGTCACCGCCACCGCCCACGGCCTGGGCGACCACCCAGATCGCGCCCGCCGCGACGGCGACGGCCGCCGCGCTGATCAGCAGCGGCCGGGTGCGCGTCCCGCGCGGTCTGCGACCGGGGCCGCCCGGGGCGTTGTTGTAGAAATCATCGAAGCCATCGGGGTCCGGACCTTCGTACGACACGGGGCGAGCCTAACCGGGCCCTCAGCTCCCCGCGCCCGTTCGGCGCAGGACGCGCAGCGAGTCGCACTCCGAGACCTCGGTGAACGCCCCGGACTGAAGTGCCCGCAGGTACACGCGGTACGGGGCCTGGCCCGTCCACTCGTCGTGCTTGACGGGGAAGACGTCGTGGATGACGAGCAGGCCGCCCTCGGCGACATGCGGCGCCCAGCCCTCGTAGTCGGCGTTCGCGTGCTCGTCGGTGTGGCCGCCGTCGATGAAGACGAGCCCGAGCGGCCCGCCCCACACGCGCGCCACCTGCGGCGACCGGCCGACCAGGGCCACCACGTGCTCCTCCAGGCCCGCCGCGTGCAGGGTCCGCCGGAAGGTGGGCAGCGTGTCCATCAGCCCGACCACCGGGTCGACCGTCTCCGGGTCGTGGAAGTCCCAGCCCGGCTGCTGCTCCTCGCTGCCGCGGTGGTGGTCGACGGTGAGCGCCGTCACCCCGGCGGCGCGGGCCGCGTCCGCGAGCAGGATCGTGGACCGCCCGCAGTAGGTCCCCACTTCCAGCAACGGCAGCCCGAGCCCCGCCGCCTCCACCGCCGCCGCGTACAGCGCGAGCCCCTCACGGAGCGGCATGAACCCCTTGGCCCGCTCGAAGGCGGCGAGGACATCGGCGTGCGGGGTGGGGCTCGTGGTGGTCATGCCCTGCATGCTGCCATGAGGGTTCCCGGCTTCGGGTGGCCGGTGCCGCGCGCGAACGCGCGGCACCGGCTGAACCACAGTCCCGGCTCAGACCTGCTCGGCCACCGCGTCCAGCGCGAGGTCGACACGGACCGCCCGCTTCTCCCCGTGGTGCGTCGCCGACGACGCGCGCGGCGCGTGCCCGTGGGCCGTCACCGCGAGGACGTACGAGCCACCCTCGGGGACGTCCAGGGCGTAGTGGCCCTCCGCGTCGGTGAGGGCGGCGCCCGCCTGGCGGCCTCGGCGGTCGATCAGGGTGACCTTGGCGTGGGCGACGGGGAGGCCCGCCGGGTCGAGGACCTGGCCGCGGAAGTGCGAGGAGGCGGCTTGCTCGGCGTGGGCCAGGTTGGCGTCCTCCTCGCTGCTCGCGCGGAGCTGGACGTGCTGGCGGACGCTCGCCGCGCGCCGGCCGGGCAGGAACAGGGCGAGCAGGACGCCGACCGCGACCGCGCCGGTGGCGATCAGGAACGAGACGCGGAAGCCGTGCAGCGTCGGGACCGCGACCCCGCCCACGTGGTTCGCCGTGTTGGCCAGGACCATGCCGATCACGGCCGAGGACACCGACGTGCCGATGGAGCGCATCAGGGTGTTGAGGCCGTTCGCCGCGCCCGTCTCGGAGGCGTCCACCGCGCCGATGATCAGCGCGGGCAGCGAGGAGTAGGCGAGGCCGATGCCCGCGCCGACGACGACCGAGATGACGATGGTCTGCCAGGCGGCGTTCATCAGGCCGAGCCCGGCCCCGTAGCCGATCGCGATGATCAGCATGCCGAGGATGAGGGTGACCTTGGGCCCGAAGCGGGCGGAGAGGCGGGCGTAGACGGGGGCCGTGAACATCATGGTCAGGCCGAGCGGCGCCACGCACAGGCCCGCGACGACCATGGACTGGCCGAGGCCGTAGCCGGTGGCCGAGGGCAGTTGCAGCAGTTGCGGCAGGACCAGGGAGATCGCGTAGAAGGCGACACCCACCATGATCGAGGCGAGGTTGGTGAGCAGCACCTCGCGGCGGGCGGTGGTGCGCAGGTCGACCAGCGGGGCCTTCAGGCGCAGCTCCATCGCGCCCCAGGCGAGGAGCACGACGACCGCGGCGGCGAACAGGCCGAGGGTGAGGCCGCTGGACCAGCCCCAGTCGCTGCCCTTGGTGATCGGCAGGAGGAAGAGGACCAGGCCGAGCGAGAGCCCGAGCGCGCCCGCGATGTCGAACGTGCCCTGCGCCCGCAGCGGGCTCTCGGGTACGAGGAGCAGCGTCGCGATGATCGAGACGACGCCCAGGCCCGCCGCGAGGAAGAACAGCGCGTGCCAGTCGGCGTGCTGCGCGACGAGCGCGGCGAGCGGCAGCGCGAGGCCGCCGCCGACGCCGATGGAGGACGACATCAGCGCCATGGCCGAGCCGAGCTTCTCCGGCGGCAGCATGTCCCGCATCAGGCCGATGCCGAGCGGAATGGCGCCCATGGCGAAGCCCTGGAGGGCGCGGCCGACGATCATCACCACGAGCTGGTCGGTGAAACCGCAGATCAGGGAGCCGACGACCATGACGGCGAGGCTGGTGAGCAGCATCCTGCGCTTGCCCGCGAGGTCGCCGAGCCGGCCCATGATCGGGGTGGAGACGGCGCCGGCGAGCAGGGTCGCGGTCATGACCCAGGTGGCGTTGGTGGGGGCGGTGCTCAGCAGCGCGGGCAGGTCCTTGATCACCGGCACCAGCAGCGTCTGCATGACGGCGACGACGATGCCGGAGAAGGCGAGGACGGGGACGACTCCGCCTGTTCGGCGTGGTGCGGTCGTCGACTGGGACATTAAGGGGGCCTCCGGAGGCGGGGTTCGGGTCGCGGACGACGGGTGGCGGGGCCGCGCGCACAGCATCGTGCGGACGACTTGCGGCCAGCTTGCGTGTAGCTCGAACCTGTTTCCTCGGGCGACTATTCCGATGATCGTCGTACGAGGCCGAACCTTGACCTGTTGTTTACACGCGGGGCCACACTGTTCACCTGCCGGACCCCGCCGTCCACCGCCCCTGTCACCTGACGCCGCGTCAACTGGCGGCTCAGTGGCCGCCCGACGGCATGTCGCAGCCCGTGCTGTCCGGGTAGCCGCCGAACGCGTCCGCCTCCACCCCGGCCCGGGACAGCGAGCCCTCCACGCAGACCGGCGCGTCGTCGACGGTGACGAGGAAGCCGACGCCGCCCCCGTCCGCGTACGACCGCACGGCATCCTCGGGGAAGCCGAGCCGGGTCAGCGCCGCGCGCGTGCTGGGCTCCTTCAGGTCGCCGCGCTCGCGCAGCGGCTCAAGGGCCCGGCGGATGCGGGTGACGGCCGCGAGCCCCTCGCAGCGCCTCTCGCCGTGCAGCGCGAACGGCACCCGGAACCCGTGGTTCTCGGCGTAGTGATCACCGGGCTGGGTGGTCGGCGTCCCGCCGGACGGCGCGGACGCCGCCGGGGACGGCTCCTCGCCGGGGCAGCGGTGGTCCTTCGGCGTGGGCGGCGTCGAGATCGCCGTGGGCGTCGGATGCGTACGGCGGTACGCGTCGGCGGCGCTCTCCCCGCCCCGCTGATCACCGCAGCCCGCCGCGAGAGCGGCAAGCACCACGGCCGACAGCGCGGCCCTCCTGAACGTCATGCGTCCCCCGTCCCCTATACCCCGTCGCGCGCCGACGGGCAGCGTGATCCTAACCACCCGGTCGGTACGGTGCCGTGCCCTGGACCGGCCCGCCCCGCTGACGGAAGGTGGACGGGTCAGGCCAGTCGGCACAGTCACCGCAGTCACTGAGGAGCCCGAGCCCCATGCCGTTCCCCGCCCTCGACCCCGTCGACCCGCTGAACCTCGAAGCCCTCCTCACCGACGAGGAGCGGGCCGTGCGCGACACCGTGCGTCAGTTCCTCGACGACAAGGTCGAACCGCACATCGCGGACTGGTTCGAGTCCGGCGAACTGCCCGACCTTCCCGGGCTCGCCCGCGAGTTCGGCACGATGGGCCTCCTCGGCATGCACCTGGAGGGGTACGGCTGCGCCGGGATGTCGGCCCGCGCCTACGGCATCGCCTGCCGCGAGCTGGAGGCCACCGACTCCGGGCTGCGCTCCTTCGTCTCCGTGCAGGGCTCCCTCGCCATGTTCGCCCTCCACCGCTTCGGCTCCGAGGAGCAGAAGCGGGAGTGGCTGCCGCGCATGGCCGCGGGCGAGGCCATCGGCTGCTTCGGCCTCACCGAGCCCGACCACGGCTCCGACCCGGCGTCCATGACGACGCGGGCCCGGCGCGACGGCGGGGACTGGGTGCTCGACGGCCGCAAGATGTGGATCACCAACGGTTCCGTGGCGGCGGTCGCCGTCGTCTGGGCGCAGACCGAGGACGGCGTACGCGGCTTCGTCGTCCCCACCGACACCCCCGGCTTCTCGGCGCCGCCCATCAAGCACAAGATGTCGCTGCGCGCGTCGGTCACCAGCGAACTCGTCCTGGACGGCGTACGCCTCCCCGCCTCCGCCCAGCTCCCGGACGCGCGCGGCGTCGGCGCCCCGCTGACCTGCCTGAACGAAGCCCGCTACGGCATCGTCTGGGGTGTCACCGGCGCCGCCCGCTCCGCCTGGCAGGCGGCCCGCGACTACGCGCTCCAGCGCGAGCAGTTCGGCAAGCCGATCGCGGGCTTCCAGCTCACCCAGCAGAAGCTCGTCGACATGGCGCTCGAACTCCACAAGGCGACCCTGACCGCGCTCCACCTCTCGGCCCTGAAGGACTCGGACTCGGGGGTCCACCCGGCGCAGATCAGCTTCGGCAAGCTGAACAACGTGCGCGAGGCCATCGAGATCTGCCGCACCGCCCGCACGATCCTCGGCGCCAACGGCATCTCCCTCGAATACCCGGTGATCCGCCACGCCAACAACCTCGAATCCGTCCTGACCTACGAGGGCACGACCGAGATGCACACCCTCGCCCTCGGCCAGGCCCTGACGGGCCACGCGGCCTTCCGCTGACCCCCGCTCACCGCGCGGGACGCCACTCCTCGGCGAGGACGGCCATCAGCACCTCGTCCCGCCACACCCCGTCCCGCAGCTCGACCTGGCGGCGCACGCCCTCCCGGACGAAGCCGGCCTTCCCGTAGACGTGCAGCGCCCGCTCGTTGTCCGCGTACGCCGCCAGCTCGATGCGGTGCAGGCCGAGCGCCTCGATCCCGTGGCCGACGATCAGCCGGACCGCCTCGGTGCCGAGCCCCCGGCCGCGCCCGCGCGGGCCGATCAGCGTGCGGAACGTGCAGCGGCGGTGCTCCGGCACCCAGTCGTACAGCACGACCTCACCGACCAGCTCGCCGCTGACCCGGTCGGTCACGGCCAGATCGAGCCGGTCCGCCTGCGCGGAGCGCGACCCGTACCAGGAACGCAGGTGCTCACGGCTGAACGGGGCCGGGTCGCCGCCCGTGAACCACAGCAGCTCGGGGTCTTTACGGCGAGCCTTAGGTCCCGGGGCGTATGGCTTTGGGCCCATGGGGGGTGCAACGAAATCCGGATGTACGGGGTTCGGTGCGCCTGCGACCATGACACGT
Organism: Streptomyces sp. NPDC046939; assembly: GCF_040644575.1. Lineage (NCBI taxonomy): Bacteria > Bacillati > Actinomycetota > Actinomycetes > Kitasatosporales > Streptomycetaceae > Streptomyces > Streptomyces sp. NPDC046939. Next base: position 201,158 of record NZ_JBEYWV010000010.1, on the reverse strand, counting down.
ATGCCGAGAACCTCCCCCGACGTACGCACCGACACCGGCGCCGACATATCCGCCCGCAGACCCGCCCCGCCCGCCTGGCTCGTCGTGGCCGTGGCGTGTGCCGGGCAGTTCCTCGTCGTCCTCGACGTGTCCGTCGTCAACGTCGCCCTGCCGTCCATGCGCACCGACCTCGGGATGAGCGCGGGCGGTCTGCAATGGGTGGTGAACGCCTACTCGATCGCGTTCGCCGGGTTCATGCTGCTCGGCGGACGCGCGGGGGACCTCTTCGGGCGCAAGCGCATGTTCCTCGTCGGCCTCGGCCTGTTCACCCTCGCCTCCCTCGCGGGCGGCATCGCCCAGGACGACTGGCAGCTCCTCGCGGCGCGCGCCGTGCAGGGCCTCGGCGCCGCCGTGCTCGCCCCGTCCACCCTCACCATCCTCACCTCCGCCGTCCCCGAGGGCGCGGCACGGGCCCGCGCCATCGCGACCTGGACCGCCGTCGGCGCGGGCGGCGGCGCGGCGGGCGGCCTCGTCGGCGGCGTCCTCACCGAGGGCCTGAACTGGCGCTGGGTCCTCCTCATCAACGTGCCGCTCGGCGCCGTCGTCCTCGCGGCCGCCGCCCGCTGGATCCGCGAGTCCAAGGCCGGTGGCGAACGCCGCCTCGACCTGCCCGGCGCGGTCCTCGTCACCGCGGGCACGGCCCTCCTCGCGTACGGCATCGTGCAGACGGAGGCGGAGGGCTGGGGCGCCCCCTCCACGCTGGTCCCGCTCGGCGTCGCGCTCGCGCTGATCGCCGCCTTCCTGCTCGTCGAGGCCCGTACGAGGCTTCCGCTGATGCCGCTCGGCCTGTTCCGGGTGCGGTCCGTGGCCGCCGCCAACGCGGCGATGTTCGTCTGCGGCATGGGCAGCTTCGCCATGTGGTTCTTCATGACCCTCTACGCCCAGAACGTCCTCGGCTACACCCCCATCGAGGCGGGCCTCGCCCTCGTGCCCAGCTCCCTCGCGGTCGTCGCCGGGTCGAAGATCGCGCCCCGCCTGATGCCACGGTTCGGGGCGCGGAACGTGGCCGTCGCCGGTGTCCTCGTCACCGCCGCCGGGTTCGCCTGGCAGTCGACCATGACCGCGGACGGCACGTACGTCCTGACGATCATGCTGCCCGGGATCGTGATGATGGCCGGGGCCGGGTTCGCGATGACGCCGCTCGCCTCCTTGGCGACGTCCGGGGCGGCGCCGGGGGACGCCGGGCTCGTCTCCGGGCTCATCAACACGAGCCGGACGCTGGGCGGGGCGCTGGGGCTGGCGATCCTCTCCACGGTCGCGACGAGTCGCTCCGCGGGTTCGGCGGATCCCTCTGCGCTGGCCCGCGGCTATGCGGGGGCGTTCCTCTGGGGGGCGGGGATCCTGGTCGTCGCGGTGGTGGTGCTGCTGGGGTTCATGCCGCGGGAGCGCGCCGTGGCCGAGTAGGGGGCGTTGCCGGGTGCCGCGCCGTCGTGGCTGGTCGCGCAGTTCCCCGCGCCCCTGGGGGCTTGCGGCTCCGCCGCAGCCCCATGGGCGCCCCCTGAAATGGCGCACGAAGTGCGCATTTCAGGGGCGCGGGGAACTGCGCGACCAGCCACCTACAACCCGCACCCGGCGCTACACCCACCCCTGCTGCCGCGCCTCCCGAAGCGCCTCCGTCCGGTTCCGCGTCCCGGTCTTCCCGATGGCCGAGGACAGATAGTTCCGCACGGTCGACTCGGAGAGACACAACTTCCCGGCGATGTCGGAGACGGTCGCCCCGTCGGCGGACGCGCGCAGCACATCCCCTTCCCGCGCCGTCAGCGGATTGGGCCCGGCGCTGAGCGCCGCCGCCGCGAGCGCGGGGTCGATCACGGTCTCCCCCCGGAGGACGGCGCGGATGGATTCCGCCAGCTCCTCGACGGGCCCGTCCTTGACGAGGAACCCGGCCGCACCGGCCTCCATGGCCCGCCGCAGATACCCGGGCCGCCCGAACGTCGTGAGGATCAGCACCCGGCAGTCCGGTACCTGTTCGCGCAGCTGGGCCGCCGCGTCGAGCCCGCTGAGGCCGGGCAGTTCGATGTCGAGGAGGGCCACGTCGGGGCGGCATTCGAGGGCTTTGCCGACGATGAGGTCACCGGCGGAGACCTGTGCGACGACCTCCATGTCCGCTTCGAGTCCGAGCAGCAGCGCGAGGGCGCCCCGCATCATCTGCTGGTCCTCGGCGAGGAGCAGACGCACGTTCTTGGCGGGCCGGTGGTCCTGCGGCATTTCCGTCACGGGGGCAGATTACGTGGCCGGGCCGCGTCCGGCGGCCGGGACGGCCGGGGCCGACGCGGCGCCCGGCGCCGGTTCGGGTTCCCCGGTGGGGAGTTCGGCCCGCACCACGAATCCGCCGCGCGCGCCGGGCCCCGCTTCGAGGGAGCCGCCCGCCGTGGCGAGCCGCTCGGTGAGCCCTTTGAGACCGGTCCCGCCGGTCCCGCCGGTCCCGCCGGTCCCGGGCTCGGCGGCCGCACCGCTCCCCACCCCGTCGTCGGCGACCCGCAGCCGTACTTTCTCCGCCGCGCCCTCGACGGAGATCGTGCAGGTCGTGGCCGCGCTGTGCCGGACCGCGTTGGTGACGGCCTCGCGCACGACCCAGCCGAGCAGCGCCTCGGTCTGGGCGGACAGCGGCGGCCCCGACTGGCGGACGACCGGTTCGATGCCGGCGGCGGTGAGCGCGGAGCGGGCCCGGTCGAGTTCGGTGGCGAGGCTGCCCTCGCGGTACCCGGTGACGGCCTCGCGGATCTCGGTGAGCGCCTGGCGGCCGACCGCCTCGATGTCGGTGACCTGTTCCAGGGCGGCGTCGATGCTGTGCGGCGCGAGCCGCCGCGCCGCCTCCGACTTCACGACGATCACCGAGAGGGTGTGCCCGAGCAGGTCGTGCAGGTCGCGGGAGAAGCGCAGCCGTTCCTTCTCCACGGCGCGCCGCGCCAGCTCCTCGCGGGCGGCGCGGAGTTCACGTACGGCTTCGGACAGGGAGAGGATCGCGGCGGTCACCATCATGGAGAGGAACGTGCCGTAGACGACGGCGACCGCGTCCCAGCCCTCCTTGGACCCGGCGACGATCCCGGCCAGCGCGCTCAGCGCGAGCCCCGCCCTGCCGAGGTGCGGGCCGCGCAGGACGGCGCCCGCGGCGAGCCCGAGCAGCGGGAAGAAGGCCAGCCAGGTGCCGCCGAAGCCGAGGACGAGTGCGCAGGTCAGCACGGTCATCAGGCCGAGTGCGACGCGGGTGGAGACCGCTGTGCGGCTCTCCTTGTGGAACGCGCGGAAGACGACGTACACGTACAGGGAGTTGAAGGCGAGCAGGCCGAGGCCGCCGAGCCACGGGTTGCCGGTCTTGCCCTGGACGATGTTGGAGAACGCGCCGAGGCCGAGGAGCAGCCAGGGCAGGAGCGTGAAGCCGGTCGGCGGGGGGCCCAGCTCCTCGGCCGGGCGGCCGTGTTCACCGCGCGCCCGGCGTTCGGCCTTCACGCGCGCGTGCTCGGCCTTCCATTCGGTCTGCACCGCGCGCAGCTCGTGGAACTGCCCGTTGACCTTGGACCACCAGGACATCCGCGTCACTCTCCGTCGTTCCCCGTACGCCCGCTCAGGCGGTCCGCGCCGACCTGCGGTACGACACCACAGCGTACGAACCGAACGTCAGCAGCCAGCCGAGGAGCACGGCGAGCGCGGCGAGGGAGGGCGCGTGTCCGTCGGCGACGGCCCGGCCGAGCTGGGCGAAGCGGTTGGTGGGGGTGAAGGCGGAGACGTGCCGCAGCCAGCCGGGGAACAGCTCGACGGGGAACCACAGGCCGCCGAGGACGGCGAGGCCGAGGTAGCAGAGCATGTTGATGCCGCCCATGGCCTGGGAGGTGAGGCGGTAGCCGTTGCCGAGGCCGAGCAGGGTGAAGGGCAGCGAGCCCGCCCACAGCAGCAGCGCGATGACCGGCCACTTCCAGGCGTCCATGCGTACGCCGTTGACGAGGGCGCCCGCGAGGAGCACCGCCGTGATCGCGGGCAGCACGGTCACCGCGCCGGTCAGGGCCCGGCCGATGACGCCCTGGCGCGGGGTCATCGGGGTGATCCGCAGTTGCCGCAGCCAGCCGATCGCCTTGTCCTCGGCGACCCCGGCGCCCGTGTTGAGGGCGGCGCCGAGGGCCCCGTAGGCCGCCATGCCGACCATCGACGCGGTCTTCCAGGCGCCCGCGTCCGCGCCGATGTTGGTGAACAGGAGGTACATCAGGACGGGCATCGCGATCGTGCCGACGACGAACTTGCCGTCGCGCAGGGTGCGCCGTACTTCGAGCCGCAGGTAGTCCCACATCACACACGCTCCAGGTCGCGGGGGTCCGCGGTCAGCGCCATGAAGGCGTCGTCGAGGGAGGCCGGGGCGACCTCCAGGTTCCGTACGGCGTCCAGCGCGGCCAGGGCCATGACGGTCGCGTCCGAGTCGTCGGTACGCAGCCGGGCGCGGTCGCCGCGGATCTCGACGGAGAGCACGCCCGGCAGCAGGGCGAGCCCTTCGGAGCCGCGTCCCGCGAGGTCGAAGGAGACGAGGCTGCCGCCGCCCGCCCGGCGCAGGTGCTCCCCGCTGCCGTCGGCGACGACGCGGCCGCGGTCGATGACGACGATCCGGTCGGCGTTGGCGTCGGCCTCCTCCAGGTAGTGCGTGGAGAACAGGACCGTGTGCCCGCGCCGCGTGAAGGCTCGCATCGACGTCCAGAAGGCGTGCCGCGCCTCCACGTCGAGGGCGGCGGTCGGTTCGTCGAGCACGATCAGGGAGGGGTTTCCGGCGAGCGCCACGGCGAACCGGACGCGCTGCGTCTGCCCGCCTGAGAGCTTGTCGACGCGCCTGCCCGCCAGCTCCTCGATCCCGGCGAGGCGCAGCGCCTCGGCGACGGCCATCGGCGCCGGGTAGCGCCGGGCCACGAACCCGACCAGCTCGCCGACGGTGACCCGGGGCACCGCCCGGCCCTCCTGGAGCATGGCGCCGACCCGTCCGGCCCGTACGGAGAGCCGGGGCGCGGCGCCGAACAGCTCGATACGGCCCTCCTCCGGCTCGTCCAGGCCGAGCAGGAGGGAGATGGCGGTGGACTTGCCCGCCCCGTTGCGGCCGAGCAGCGCCACCGTCTCACCGGCCGCTATCTCCAGATCGAGCCCGTCGACCGCGCGCACGTCCCCGAACGTCCTGACGGCCCCCGTGAAGGAGACGGCCGTCCCTGTTGCCCTCGTCGTCATGGGTACGACGCTACGGACGGGGGCCGGGGCGGCGGCAGATGCGCACGTCCGGACCTCGGCAGTACAAATGTCATCTGACGTGACGTCAGAAAGGGGTGGCGGCGCCCTTCCCAACCCCCCGGCCTCTTGGCTATACAGGAGGTCGCCGGGGCGGAATGGAACAGGTTCTAGAACCGGCCCGTGACGACCTCGGTGCGGCCGACGGTGCGGACGGCCGCACCGAGGTCTCGAAGCACGTCCGTGAGGAGCGCCCGCCCATGCCCATCGACGCCGTGAAGGCCCTCGCCGCCGAGGAGCGCACCACCGACATCACCTGGGACCACAAGGACGTCCAGCTCTACCACCTCGGCATCGGCGCGGGCATCCCCGCCACCGACCCCGCCGAACTCCGCTACACCCTGGAGTCCCGCCTCCACGTCCTGCCGAGCTTCGCGACGGTCGCGGGCGCCGGCATGGCGATGATGGGCGGTCTCGCCGCGCCCGGCATCGACGTGGACCTCGCGCACGTCCTGCACGGCGGCCAGACCATCGAGCTGCACCGTCCGATCCCGGTGAAGGGCGCGGCGCGCACGACCGCCCGCGTGGCCGCCGTGTACGACAAGGTGAAGGCCGCCGTCGTCGTCCTGCGCACCGAGGCCGTCGACGCCGACGGCCCGCTGTGGACCAGCGACGCGCAGGTCTTCATCCGCGGCGAGGGCGGCTTCGGCGGCGAGCGCGGCCCCTCCGGCCGCCTCCCGGACCCCGGCCGCGCGCCCGACCGCACCGTGGACCGCCCGATCCGCGAGGACCAGGCCCTCCTCTACCGCCTCTCCGGCGACTGGAACCCGCTCCACGCCGACCCCGCCTTCGCCGCGCGCGCCGGGTTCGACCGGCCGATCCTGCACGGCCTGTGCTCGTACGGCATGGCGCTCAAGGCGGTCGTCGACACCCTCCTCGACGGCGACGTCTCCCGTGTCACCCGCTACACCACCCGGTTCGCCGGTGTCGTCTTCCCCGGCGAGACGCTGCGCGTCCGCATGTGGCGAGAGCACGGCCGGGTCCGGGTCGAGGCGGTCGCGGTGGAGCGCGGCGAGGCCCCGGCCCTGGCCGACACCGTCGTCGACCACACCTGAACCGAACGAACGCATCGACCTCTGCGACGCGAAGGAGCCGCACCCCATGCGAGCAGCCGTTCTGCACGAGACGGGCCAGGACAAACTAGAGGTGCTCGACGACGTCGAGGCGGTCGGCTTCGGCCCCGGCAAGGTGCGGATCCGCATCCGGGCGACGGGCCTGTGCCACTCCGACCTCTCCGCCATGTCCGGCGTCCTGCCGCAGCCCGCGCCCTTCGTCCCCGGGCACGAGGGCGCAGGCGAGATCACCGACGTCGGCGACGGCGTGACCGGCCTCACCCCCGGCCAGCGCGTCCTCGTCTGCTGGCTGCCCGCCTGCGGCGCCTGCCCCGCCTGCAAGCGCGGCCAGACCCAGCTCTGCCTCGCCGGGTTCCTGAACGCGGGCACACCCAACTTCAAGCGCCCCGGCGGCGACGTGTTCGGCTTCGCGGGCACCGGCACCTTCGCCGAGGAGGTCGTGGTCGACGCGGGCTGCGCCGTGCCGATCCCCGACGACGTGCCCTTCGACATCGCCGCGCTCATCGGCTGCGGCGTCACCACCGGGCTCGGCGCCGCCATCAACACGGCCGACGTACAGGCCGGTTCGTCGGTCGCGGTCATCGGCTGCGGCGGTGTCGGCATCTCCGCGATCCAGGGCGCCCGGCTCAAGGGCGCCGCACAGATCGTCGCCGTCGACCCGGTGGCGTCGCGGCGCGAGGCGGCCCTGCGCTTCGGCGCGACGGAGGCGGTGGCCCCGGACGAACTGGCCGACGCCAAGCAGCGGCTCACCGAGGACGAGGGCTTCGACTACGTCTTCGAGGTCGTCGGGAAGTCGGCCACGGCCCGCACCGCGTACGAGACCACGCGGCGCGGCGGCACGCTCGTCGTCGTCGGCGCGGGCGCCATGGAGGACGTCCTCCAGCTCAACATGTTCGAGTTGTTCTTCGACGAGAAGCGGATTCTGCCCTCGATGTACGGCGGCGGAGACGTCCTGCGCTCCTACGAACGGGCCATGGCGCTGTGGCGCGCGGGCCGCATCGACCTGGAGTCCCTGATCACGCACAGGGTGCCGCTGGCAGAGATCAACGAGGCGTTGGACCAGATGCGCACGGGTGCAGCTTTGAGGACATGCATCGAGATGTGACTCCCCAGGGGCGCGACCAGCCACGACGGCGCCGCACTCGAAGTCGGACCGGTGAAGGGAAGCCCATGTCAACGCCGCTCAAGGGCCGCACGGCAATCGTCACAGGAGCGGGCCGCGGCCTGGGCCGCGCGGAGGCCCTGGAACTGGCCCGCCTCGGCGCGAACGTCGTCGTCAACGACTACGGCCGCCCGCACCGCGACGGCACCGGCGACGTGGACGCGGCCCCCGCCCACCGGGTGGCGGAAGAGATCCGAGGGCAGGGCGGCACAGCCACCGCCCACACAGGCGACGTGGCCGACCACGAACAGGCCGCACAACTGATCCAGGCAGCGATAGACACGTACGGTCGACTCGACATCCTGGTCAACAACGCCGGCATCCTCCGCGACCGCATGATCTTCTCGATGACCGAGGACGAGTGGGACTCCGTCATCCGCGTCCACCTCAAGGGGCACTACAACACGACCCACTTCGCGTCCCGCCACTGGCGCGAGCGCGCCAAGGCGAGCGGCGCGCCCGTCTTCGGCCGCATCGTGAACACGTCGTCGGAGGCGTTCCTCGCGGGCTCGGCGGGACAGCCGAACTACGCGGCGGCGAAGGGCGGCATCGTCGGCCTGACCACGTCGACGGCGCTGGCCCTCGCCAAGTACGGCGTCACCGCCAACGTCATCTGCCCCCGGGCCCGCACCCGGATGACGGAGGACGTCTTCGCCGGGTCCGCCGCACCCGGCGACGGCCTCGACCCGCTGGCCCCGGAGCACGTCGCCCCGCTCGTCGGCTACCTCGCCTCACCCGCCGCCGCGCACGTCAACGGCCAGCTCCTCGTCGTGCACGGCGGCATGGTCGCGATCGTCGAACGCCCGCGGGTGCGCGCGAAGTTCGACACCGCGAAGGAGGCGTTCACGTACGAGGAGCTGGACGCGCTGCTCACCCCGCACTACAGGGAGCGCCCGCCGGCGGAGACGTTCGCGGCGGCGGAGGTGCTGGCGCTCGGGCGGGACTGACGCGCTACGCCTGCGGCTCCTCGGCCCGGGGGCCCCGGTGGCGCCCGCGCGGCTCGGTCTGTTCGCTCGGCGCGGCGGGCGCGGAGGTCACCGTCCCCCGGTGCCGCCCGTGCCCAACCTGTTCGACGGAGGCTTCCGCCACCGCACCGTCCACACCCGCGTCCCTACCGTTGCTTTCCACCATCGGAAAACTCACCCCGTAAACCCGTACAAGATCGTTCAGTTGCGCCGGGCGAGTCTAACCTTTGGCCCTACGTCCACCGAGAGGTGCCTGCGCCAAGGGCACGGGGCGCGGAGCGGCAGGCGCAGGGGGCTCGCTCGGCGCCCGCTCCTCGGGTGCCGCGGGCTCCGGCGCGGGCAGCCGGGCGAGGCCGCAGGGCACGTCGTCGGTGGCGTACGGGAGCGCCAGCTCGCCCGACCGCGACCAGAACCCGGACCCCGTCAACCAGCCGCGCGGCGCCGGGAATTGGTGCAGCCTGCCCTCGGCGGGGCGCCACACCCCGAGCCAGGGCGAACCCTGCGCACCGGCGGCCCCGTCGACGCGCAGCGCCACCGCGCACCCCTCCGGCGTGAGCGTCTGCCCCGGCTGCACCGCGAACGGCGTCAGCGTGCACCCGGCGGGCCGCAGCGCGCGCGGGAAGCGGACCGGCAGCGTACTGCCCAGCACGCCCCAGCCGAGCCGGGGCCGCCCCGCCTCCACCGCGTCGGAACGGACCAGGATCAGACCGCTGTCCGGGTCGGCGAGGAGCAGCCGGTCCTCGCTCTCCTCGGTGATCTGCAACAGCGGCGAGACCTCGCCGCCCCGCTCCAGGTCCACCGCCACCGTCTTCACCGGGCCGCCGCCGGGCTCCTCCCGGTCGAGCGCGAGCAGCCGCCCCGCGGGATCGAGCCACACGCCGCCCGAGCATCTGCCCCTCACCTCGGCCACATGCTCCGGGCCGAAGGCGCCGCCCGCCACCAGCCACACGTCGGTCGTCTCCTCGCGCCGGGAGACGGCGTAGGCGCGCCGCCCGTCCGGGGCCGGCGGCAGCAGCGTCAGCTCCTCGCACTCGACGGCCCCGAGCGGCACCTCGCCCGTCGCGGGCCCCGTCGGATAGAGGAGGAAGAACAGGTGACGGCCGTCGGCCCGGCGCTGGATGAGGACCCGGCCGTCGGTCAGCGGCAGCACGGCGGTCCCGGGCTCCTCCGGCTGATGGGCGGGGAGCGGCACCGCGTACGGCTCGGGGCCGTCGAGGGTCCAGCGCTCGGGGTACCACGCCCCGGGGCTCCCGCCGTCGTGCGCGAGCCGGGCCGCGTACGTCGCGTCCGCGGTGATCACGCAAGGGGGCCGCGGCGGCTGCGGTCGCGTCCGTGCCGCGGGCTCAGTGGCCAAGGCCGTCATGGGATCCGTCGCCTCCGACTGTCCTGGTCCGCCAGTGCTTGCTCGGTGCCCCGCCCCGCTGCCCCACCCCGTTCACCTGCACAGCCGAAGCTAGTTTTCGCATCTGCCTCCGGGGTCCGCCCGGCCCGGCGCTTCACACCAAAGGGTGGCCGTGGCCGGAATCGGCTGTAGGGAAGTACTTGGTGTGCTCACGAACCGGGCAGGGGGGTGCCGCGCGGCGCAGGTAACCTGTCTGCGTGCCCCGTCTGTCTGAAGTAACCGCCGCGCTCGACGCCCTCTGGCCCCCCGCTCTCGCCGAGGGCTGGGACGCGGTCGGCACGGTCGCCGGTGACCCGGACGCCGAGGTCGGCCGGGTCCTGTTCGCCGTCGACCCGGTCCAGGAGATCGCCGACGAGGCGGTGAAGCTCGGCGCGGACCTGCTGGTCACGCACCACCCGCTGTATCTGCGCGGGACGACGACGGTCGCGGCCGACACCTTCAAGGGCAAGGTCGTCCACACCCTGATCAGACACGACGTGGCCCTGCACGTCGCGCACACCAACGCCGACAAGGCCGACCCCGGCGTCTCCGACGCGCTCGCCGGAGCGCTCGACGTCCGGATCGTCCGCCCCCTCGTGCCCGACCCCACGGACCCCACCGGCCGCCGCGGCCTCGGCCGGGTCTGCGAACTCGACCACCCGCTCACCCTGCGCGAGCTGGCGGCCCGCGCCGCCGAGCGGCTCCCCGCCACCGCGCAGGGCATCCGCGCGGCGGGCGACCCGGACGCCACGATCCGCACGCTCGCCGTCTCCGGCGGCAGCGGCGACAGCCTCTTCGACGCCGTGCGCGCCGCCGGCGTCGACGCCTTCCTCACCGCCGACCTGCGCCACCACCCGGTGAGCGAGGCCCGCGAACACTCACCTCTCGCGCTGCTCGACGCCGCGCACTGGGCCACCGAGTGGCCCTGGTGCGAACAGGCCGCCGCCCAGCTCGACGAGGTCTCCGACCGCGAGGGATGGGGCCTGCGCGTCCACGTCTCCCGTACGGTCACCGACCCCTGGACCGCCCACGCGGCGTCCCACCGCGAACCCCTGACTACTTTTGGAGCCCCCAACTGAACGCCGCGCCCGCCGACCAGATCCGCCTCCTCGACGTCCAGGAACTGGACGTCCGCCTCCAGCAGCTCCGGCACAAGAAGAAGTCGCTGCCCGAGCACGCCGAGATCGAGTCGCTCACCAAGGACCTCGCGCAACTGCGTGACCTGCACGTCGCCGCGACCACCGAGGAGAGCGACTGCTCCCGCGAGCAGACCAAGGCCGAGCAGGACGTCGACCAGGTCCGCCAGCGCGCCACCCGCGACCAGCAGCGCCTGGACTCCGGCGCGGTCACCTCGCCGAAGGACCTGGAGAACCTCCAGCGCGAGATCGCCTCCCTCGCCAAGCGCCAGGGCGACCTGGAGGACGTCGTCCTGGAGGTCATGGAGCGCCGCGAGTCCGCGCAGGAGCGCGTGAACGAGCTGTCCGAGCGCCTCGCCGCCGTCCAGGCCAAGGTCGACGACGCGACGGCCCGCCGCGACCAGGCCGCCGCCCAGCTCGACACCGAGATCGCCGCGGTCACCAAGGAGCGCGAGGTCGTCGCCGGTTCGATCCCCGCCGACCTCCTCAAGCTCTACGACAAGCTCCGCGAGAAGGAGGGCGGCGTCGGCGCGGCCAAGCTGTTCCAGCGCCGCTGCGAGGGCTGCCGCCTGGAGCTCAACATCACCGAGCTGAACGAGGTGCGCGCCGCCGCCCCCGACACCGTCGTCCGCTGCGAGAACTGCCGCCGCATCCTGGTCCGTACGGCGGAGTCGGGCCTCTGACCGGTACGAAGGCCGTGACCGCGCGAGCCGGGGGGCCTGACATGAGCCCCCCGGCCACGCTCGTGCTGCTGCGCCACGGCGAGACGGCGCTGACCCCCGAGAAGCGGTTCTCCGGGAGCGGCTTCCTCAGGGGCGTCGGCACCGATCCGGAGCTGTCGGCGACGGGCCGCGACCAGGCGGCGCGCGTCGCGGCGGAGCTGGCGGCGCGGGGCCAGGTCGAAGCGGTCGTCTCGTCGCCGCTCACGCGCTGCCGCGAGACGGCTCAGGTCGTCGCCGACCGGCTCGGCCTCGACGGCGTCGCGATCGACGACGACCTACGCGAGACCGACTTCGGGGCGTGGGAAGGGCTCACGTTCAAGGAGGTCAGGGAGCGCCACCCGGCCGACATGAACGCCTGGCTCGCCTCACCGGACGCCGCCCCCAGCGGCGGCGGCGAGAGCTTCGCGGCGGTCGCCGAGCGGGTCGCGGCGGTCCGCGACCGCCTGACCGCCGCGCACCGGGGCCGTACGGTCCTCGTCGTCAGCCACGTCACGCCCGTCAAGACACTCGTGCGGCTCGCGCTCGGCGCCCCGCCCGAGGCGTTGTTCCGCATGGAGCTGTCGGCGGCGTCCCTGACGACGATCGCGTACTACGCCGACGGGAACGCGAGCGTGCGCGCGGTCAACGAGACCGCGCACCTGTTCACCGGGCGGTGAGCTTCCCGATGCGCTTCCCGGTCAGCTTCTCTAGGCCGTGAGGGCGCTCGCCTCGCGGGCCAGCTTCTCGACCCGGCCCCAGTCCTTGGCGGCGATCGCGTCGTTCGGGAGCATCCACGTGCCGCCCACGCAGCCGACGTTCCTCAGCGCCAGATAGGTGGGGGCGTTCGCGGGCGAGACCCCGCCGGTCGGACAGAACCGGGCCTGCGGCAGCGGCCCGGCGAGCGCCTTCAGATAGGGGACGCCACCGGCCGCCTCGGCGGGGAAGAACTTCATCTCGCGCACCCCGCGCTCCAGGAGCGCCACGACCTCCGAGGCGGTGGAGACGCCCGGCAGGAACGGGACGCCCGCCCCCTTCATCGCGTCGAGCAGCGTGTCCGTCCACCCCGGGCTGACCAGGAACTCCGCGCCCGCGTCCACCGAGTCGGCGACGTTCGCGGGGGAGATCACGGTGCCCGCGCCGACGACCGCGCCCTCGACCTCGGCGGCCATCGCGCTGATCGCGTCGAGCGCGGCGGGCGTGCGCAGGGTCACCTCGATCGCGGGCAGCCCGCCCGCGACGAGCGCCCGCGCGAGCGGCACCGCGTCGCTGACGTCCTCCACGACGACGACGGGAACGACGGGGGCGAGATCGAGCACAGAGGAGGTCATGACCTCATCCTGCCCGGATGAAACATCCTGCGCAAAGCCCGTTGCGCAGGATGCAATGGGCAAGGGATCGGGGGGCTCAGTGCACTTCGTCGACGAGCACGTCCAGGCTCCAGGCGCGCCCGCCCTTGGCAGGCGCCTCCACCTCCACCTCGTACGACAGCTCCCGCAACGCCTCCACCAGCTCCGCCGGGGACGCGGGAGCGACGCCCGAGGTCAGCAGCGAGCGCACGATGCGCCCCTTGGTCGCCTTGTTGAAGTGGCTGACGACCTTGCGGGTCGGCGCGTGCAGCACCCGCACCGTCGCCGTCCGCTCCGCGACCTCGCCCTTCGGCTTCCACGCGGCCGCGTACGCCGCCGACCGCAGATCGAGCACGAGCCCGTCCCCGGCGGCCTCGGGCAGCACCTCGGCCATGGGCGCCCGCCAGTACGCGCCGAGCGCGCCGAGCCCGGGCAGCTTCACCCCCATCGAGCATCGGTAGGACGGAATCCGGTCGGTCACGCGCACGGCGCCCCACAGCCCGGAGAAGACGAGGAGGCTGCGCGCGGCCCGCTTCTTCGCGGCGGCGTCGAGGGAGGCGAGCCCGAGGGCGTCGTAGAGGACACCGGTGTAGATCTCCCCGGCGGGCCGGGCGCCGGCGGTGCGCAGCCCGGCGTTTTTGGCGACCTCGCCGCGCAGCCCTTCGCTGAGCCCGAGGACGTGCCGTGCCTTCTCCTCGTCCGCGGAGCACAGCTCGACCAGCTCGTCGAGGACGGCCGCCCGCGCCGGAGCGAGCCCCTGCAACGACAACGACTCCGGCTTCAGCGGGGCGCCCCGCCCCGAGGCGGCCTTCCCCTCGGACGGCGGCAGCAAGACGAGCACGGGCGATCTCCTTCGTACGACGGGCAGGGGTGCGGCCCCGCGCCAGGTTAGTCGGCGACGGGCGACGGCTCGGCCCGCGCCCGCGTCAGCCGCTCCTCCAGGACGCGGGCCAGCCGCTCCGGCTCCTCCGCGTGCAGCCGCACCACGACGACGTCCCTGGGCCGCCCGAGAAGGGTGTGATGCCGCACCGGCTCGCGCAGCTCCAGCGTGAGACTGGTCTGCGACGCGACGTCGAGATGCAGCTCGCCCTCGGCCTGGGTGTGCGTGAACCGGTTCTCGCGGCGCACACGCGCGATCCGCTCCAGCGGTATCCGCAGATCGACGTGGGCCCCGCGCCGCACCCGCACCATGTCGCCGGTGACGACGTGCGGCCGCGTCACGGCCGCCGCGTGCAGCCCGAGCACCATGAGCACGGTGTAGACGTCCAGGAAGAACACGACCCGGTGGATCGCGGGTTCGTCCCGCAGCAGCGCCCACATCCCGAACGTCTCCACGACGCACACGAAGGCGAACGCGTACATCATCGAGGCCTGCCCCTTGGCGTACGGGAACGGGTCGGCCCCCGCCGGGACCCCGTGCCGTCGCCGCGCCACCCACAGCCCGAGGCTCCCGAACACCCGCGCCTCGTGCCCGACGAGCCGACGAGCGGTGGGCGGCAGAACGTCCTTGACGGCGCCGCCCCCACCGCGCCGGAACACAAGGAGAAGCAACAGACCCTCGACGACGACCACGAGAACGACGGCGGCCTCCACGTACGCGGGCGGCCGCACCCCGACGACGAGGGAGAAGGCCAGCCCCAGCTCAACGGCGAGCACGACGCAGGCCAGCGCCCGCACCACCCGCTTCACCGCGCCTCACCCCGCTCGGCGGCGAGCCGCATCGCGAGCCGTACGGCCTCGGCCTGGGCGGGGGAGAAGTCGGCGAGGACCGACTCGAGGAACCCCTGCTGCGCGGGCGTGTCCGCGCTGGGCAGCTCCGGGGGCAGGCAGGCGACCAGCGCCCGCGCGGCCTCCGCGACGCGGGGATCGCCGGGCGGGGCGTCGGCGAGGGCGTCGAGCCGGGCGTACACGTCGCGGACCGCCTCCATGGCGTCCGGGTCGGTGAGGGTGGGACGCAGGGCCGCCATCAGCTGGTCGCGGAGTTCGGGCGGCGCGGTGGTGTCGATCAGGGTCAGCATCTCGCGGTCCTTGGCGGCCGTCGGCGACGCGTCGGCCAGCTCCCCGACCTCCCCCAGCAGGGCGGCGAGCTCGGGCGAGACGGGCCCCTCGGGAAGCAGCCGCCCGCGCTCGGCGTCGTCGAGAAGCGCCCGCAACCGGGCGCGCCGCCGGTGGATCGCGGCCTCCTCCCGCGCCAGATCGGCGTCCAGCTCCGCCAGCACCTCGACCAGCTCCCGCCCGGCGTCGTCCGCGAGCACGTCCCGCACCTCGGCGAGCCCGAGCCCCAACTCGGTGAGCCGCCGGATCCGGGCCAGCTCGACGGCGTGCCGGAGCCCGTAGTCGCGATAGCCGTTGCCCAGCCGCCCGGGCTCCGGCAGCAGGCCGAGATGGTGGTAGTGCCGGATGGCACGCGTGGTGACACCGACGACGGCGGCGAGCTCCCCGATCCTCATGGGCTCAGTAGAAACGTTGACGCGGCGGCAGGGTCAAGGCGGAACCGCCGGTGATCCGTGCCGGGTATCATGGCGGGCACGGCAGACGAGCCGGGCGGACGGCCGCGTGGGATCCCTTTCGGACCCCCCGAGGAACGTCCGGGCTCCACAGGGCAAGGTGGTGGCTAACGGCCACCCGGGGTGACCCGCGGGACAGTGCCACAGAAAACAGACCGCCAGGGACCTCGGTCCCCGGTAAGGGTGAAACGGTGGTGTAAGAGACCACCAGCGCCTGAGGTGACTCAGGCGGCTAGGTAAACCCCACCTGGAGCAAGGTCAAGAGGGAACGCCTCTCCGGAGACGTTCCTGCGCGGACGATCGAGGGCTGCCCGCCCGAGTCCGCGGGTAGACCGCACGAGGCCGGTGGCAACACCGGCCCTAGATGGATGGCCGTCTCCCCGGCCACCGCGAGGTGACCGGGCGACAGAACCCGGCGTACAGCCCGACTCGTCTGCCGCTCAGGTGCCCTGACAATTGTCCCTTGTCCATCGTTGGTAGTCTGCGCCGCATGGTTTGACGTGCCGCCAGGGCGAGCCGGGCCGCACGGGCAGCGCGAGGGCCGTGCGCCGGACGTCGAGGGGGAGCGAAGACGCCGTGGAACCGTTGAGGAACGACGACCCCGTGCAGATCGGCGGCTACACGCTGCGGGGGCGCATCGGCTCCGGCGGCATGGGCCGGGTCTATCTCGGGGAGTCGCCGGCCGGCCAGCAGGTCGCCGTCAAGGTCATCAAGTCCTCCGTCCTGGACTCCGAGACCCGCAGCAGGTTCGTGCTCGAGGTGGAGAACCTCAGAAAGGTCTTCGGCCCGCGCGTCGCCGCCTTCGCCGGTGCCGACCCGCTCGCCGAGCGGCCCTGGCTGGCCGTCGACTACGTTCCCGGCCCCGACCTCCTGCGTCACGTCCGTGACCACGGCCCTCTCGCGCTGGTGGAGACCGCTAGCCTCGGCGCACTGCTCGCCGAGGGACTCACCTCCGTCCACCAGGCGCAGCTCCTGCACCGGGACCTCAAACCGCAGAACATCCTGCTCGGGCCGGACGGTCCGAAGGTGATCGACTTCGGACTGGCCGTCCTCGCGGAACGCCGCACGACCCTGACCGCGACCGGAGTCGTGGTCGGGAGCGTGCTGTGCATGCCGCCGGAGCAGGCCGAGGGCAGCCACCATCTGACCTCGGCGGCGGACGTCTACGCCCTGGGTGTCGTGCTGCTCTTCGCAGCCACCGGCCACTACCCCTACGACGGTGACAATTGGCTCACGGTCGCGGCGCGCATCGGCGACCCGGACCAGGCTCCGGACCTGACGGGTCTGCCCGCACAACTGGTGCCCGTCGTATCGTCAATGCTTGCGTTCGAGCCGGCCGACCGGCCCTCCCTCCAAGAGGTGACCGCCGCACTGGTATCAGTCCTCACCGGCTCGGGTGTCAACGCACGGCAGGCACGGCAGCGCCTGATCACGGCGACCGCTCCGCACGCCGACGGCCGGGTCGTACCTCCTCCGGGGCCGATCGCCGACTACGTCCCCACGGTCGTGGATATGCCGGCGCCCCCGCCTGAGGAGCAGGCAGACGCGTCGGACGCGGCCGTCGAGAAGAACACGCCCGCCCCCGCCGCGCGTCCAGCGCCCCCGGCCCGCCCCCGCCGCGGTCGCACCCCGGACGTCGCCACCGCCCATGCTGTCGCCGAGGCCCTGCGCTCCGCCTACGCTCGGGACGCTCCCTTCGCTCCCGTCCGCGCGGGGAGCCGCTGACGGGCGCACCCGCCCCTTCTCGCGCCCACTTCCCGCAGCGACCTGCACGGACACCGCGCGCCATGGAAGACTTGCGCGGTATTCGCCCCCTTCGGGCGGCGACAGAGGCAGTGTGCGCAGGACGCGGAGGCAGCAGAGTGACCCACCAGCCGGACGTCTCGGAGTCCAGGTTCCCGCCGGGGGCCCAGATCCTCGTACGGGACGAGGAGTGGCTGGTCAAAAACGTGACGCCGAGCCGGGACGGCGCCAAGATCGAGGCGGTGGGCGTCTCGGAGTTCGTCCGAGACGAACCGGCTGTCTTCTTCACGGAGATCGAGCGCCTGGCCGGCGACGGGGTCAAGCTCCTCGACCCCGAGGACACCGAGCTGGTCGAGGACCCGACCGACCACTTCCGCCGCAGCCGCCTCTTTCTGGAGGCCCTGCTGCGCAAGACCCCGCTCCCGCAGACCGAGCGCGGTCTTGCCCTCGCCGACCGCTTCCTCGTCGACCCCCTCAGCTACCAGCAGCGCCCCGCCGAACTGGCCCTCTCCCTCGCCAACCTGCGACCCCGCCTGCTCATCGCCGACGTCGTGGGCCTCGGCAAGACCCTGGAGATCGGTCTCACCCTGGCCGAGCTGATCCGACGCGGCCGCGGCGAGCGGATCCTCGTCGTCACCCCGCAGCACGTCCTGGAGCAGTTCCAGCACGAGCTGTGGACCCGTTTCTCCATCCCCCTGATCCGCCTCGACTCGGTCGGCATCCAGCGCATCCAGCGCGAGATCCCGGCCGGCCGCAACCCGTTCACGCACTACAAGCGGGTCATCGTCTCCGTCGACACCTTGAAGAACATCGGGCAGTACCGTCACCACTTGGAGAAGATCCACTGGGACGCGGTCGTCATCGACGAGTCCCACAACCTCATCAACCGAGGCAGCCAGCGCAACGCCCTCGCCCGGGTCCTCGCCCCCAACACCGACGCCCTGCTGCTGGCCAGCGCCACCCCGCACAACGGCGACGGCAAGTCCTTCGCCGAGCTGATCAGCCTGCTCGACCCGGCGGCGATCGCCGACCCGAACGACTACGACGCCGAGAACGACCTCGGCCACCTCTTCATCCGCCGTACGAAGGTGCACCCCGAGGTCCGCGACCAGATCGGCAAGGAGTGGGCCGACCGCGATCCCACCGTCTCCGTGCCGTGCACGGCGACCGACGCCGAGGAGCGCATATTCGCGGAGCTCACCGAGCACTGGATTCCGGCCCCTGACACCTCCACCGATTTCGGCGCCGCGCCGTCCGGCCGTACGGCCCTCACCGAGGACCGCCTCTTCCCGTACACGCTCCTCAAGGCCTTCCTCTCCTCGCACCGGGCGCTCGCCAAGACCGTCACGACCCGCGCGAAGAACCTGAAGGACAAGGCGGCGAAGACGGCGCCCGGCACCCCCGCCGCCGCTCGCCTCGCCACCGAACTCGCCGCGCTGGACCGTCTGTCCGCGCTTGTCTCCGCGATCGGGGAGGCCGGAACTCCAGGGGACTCCGCCAAGCTGGACGCCCTCGTGGAGCAGCTGACCGACATCGGCGTGCGGCCCGGCTCCGCTACCCGGGTCGTGGTCTTTTCCGAGCGCGTCGAGACGCTGAAGTGGCTCGCGAAGGTCGTCCCCGCCCGCCTCGGCTTCACCGACGAGCAGGCGAAAGAGGCCGTGAAGGTCATGCACGGCGGCCTGTCGGACAAGGAGCAGATGGAGGTCGTGGAGGCATTCGGCCTGGCCCACCACCCCGTCCGCATCCTCTTCACCGGTGACGTCGCCTCCGAGGGCGTCAACCTGCACCGCCAGTGCCACGACCTCGTGCACTACGACATCCCCTGGTCGCTGATCCGCATCGAGCAGCGCAACGGCCGTATCGACCGCTACGGCCAGAAGCACAACCCCCGCTTCCGCGCGCTGATCCTGCATTCCGCCACCGAGGGCGTCAAGGACGACCGCACGGTCGCCGAGAAGCTCCTCCGGCGCGAGGAGGAGGCCTACCGGCTCGACGGCACCGCGGAGGCGGTCACCGGCCTGTACCGGGCGGAGGAGGAGGAACGGCGGCTGATCAAGGACCTCCTCGCCGGCCGCACGGTCGAGGAATCTCTCGAAGCCTCGCCCACCCCCGGCGACCCGCTGACGGCCCTGTTCTCTCAGCCGTCCGTGCTGCCGGAGCACCGACCGGTACCCAAAGCCCAGGTCCCGTCCCTGTTCGGCGGCGATACGGAGGCGTTCGTACGGGCGGCCCTCGACGAGGTCTACGACGAACGCCCGCATGACGCCCTCGACCTCTCCGAGCACCAGCACACCGGCCCGCGCGGCGAACCGGCCCGCTACCTCAGCCTGTCCACGGCGAAGGCGCCCGACCTGCTCCACCGCCTCGATGTCCTGCCCCCCGACTATCTGCGGAACCAGAAGCTGAAGGAACGGCTCCTGGTCACCTTCGACCGTGGTCTCGGACAGCACAGCCTGGACGAGGCCCGGGGCAAGTCGGGCTCAAGCTGGCCCGCCATCGGCTACCTCACCGACATCCACCCCCTGGTGGAATGGCTGGTCGACAAGGTCCTCGTCCAACTGGGCCGCCAGCAAGCGCCCGTGCTGCTCACTCCGGGTGCGACCGGCCCGACCTTCCTCGTGCAGGGGATCTACTCCAACAAGCTCGGCCGTCCCACGGTCGTGGAGTGGATGGCGGTACGAGGTCTGCCGGACGCCCCCGAGGTGGTACCGATGCCGGACGCCCTGACCGAGGCCGGTGTCGGACCCGACATGGCCAACCCGGCCCCGCCCGGTGACCTGCCCGAACTCCAGCGGCTCGTCCCGGCCGCCGTCGCTGCGGCCCGCGAGCACCTGGAGGAGCGCAAGGACGCCTGGACCCGGCAGATCAGCGCCCAGCTCGACGACTACCGCGCACGCCTGGGCCGCTGGCAGCAGCAGTCCCTGCTGCCCGGCCGGGTCGTTGAGGACACCATCCGCCACCAGACGGAACTGGCCGACAAGCTCACCGCCACCGGCCGCCCGCTGCTGCGCGTCCTGGCCGTCCTCGACCGCGCCTGACCCACCCTTCTCGAAACCACCCGCAGAACCATCCGCAGAAACGGTCCTCGACGTGACGTACGACTCCCTGGTCAACCACGGCGACTACTTCTCCGCCCACTACCTCGCCGAGGTCCTCCCCAAGGATCTCAAGGCGAAGGACGGTCTGCTCGCCCGCTGGGCCGAGCACGAGGCCGAGGAGAACAAGAAGCCGGTGGACGAGCCGCGCGTCCTCACCCCCCGCCAGGGCCTGAGGGCTTTGCGCACCCCGTACTTCGCGGACCGCGCCTTCCTCGCCGAGCGCGCCCAGGCCGAGGGGGACGCCCCCGAGGAGGAGTCCGGCTGGCGCACCCACGACGACGTCCGCTGGACCAAGACGGTCGCCGATCTTCACGACCGCGTCCTGCGCGCCCTCGGCTACACCCCCGCCCCGGCCACCCTCACCGTCGAACGCGCGGGCCGCACCCACGACATCGAGGTCGCCCACGCCGAACCCGGCCTGGTCGCGATCGCCTGCGGCTGGGCCGCCGAACCGGACGCCGCCCGCGACCCCGCAGGGCCCGGCCGTCTCCTGCACCCGGTCGACCTCCAGCAGGGCGAGCCGATCACCGACGCCGACGCCCTGGTCCGCTTCCTCTTCGCCGCCGACGAACCGCCCCGCTACATCCTGGTCCTGGTCGGCGGTGTCGTCGTCCTGGCCGACCGCACCGCCTGGAGCGAGGGCCGCTACCTCGCCGTCAGTCTCGACTCCGCCCTGGAACGCCGGGACGACCGCCCCGGCGGCGAACTCGACACCATCGCCGCCCTCTTCGGGGCGGACTCCCTCCGCGTCCCGGAGACCGGCGGCACCAACCCCCTCGACGACCTCGTCTCCAAGTCGGGCAAACATGCCGTCGGCGTTTCCACGGAACTCCGCGAAGGCCTGAAGGACTCCGTCGAGCTGATCGCCCAGGCCGTGCTGAAGCGACTCGCCGAGCAGGGGGTCACCGCGGCCCACCTCGACGACCCGCAGCATCTGGCCCGCCGCCTGACCCGGGAATCGCTGCGTTACCTCTACCGCATCCTCTTCCTGCTGTACGCCGAAGCACGTCCGGAGCTGGGCATCCTCCCGTCGGACTACCCGGAGTACGGGGCGGGCTACGGCCTTCAGCGCCTGGGCGACCTGGCGGTCCGCGACCTGGTCGGCCCCACGGCGCGGGACGGTTTCCACCTCTACCAGTCGATCGACCTGCTCACCCGTATGGTCAACAAGGGCCACCGCCCGTACGGCACCGAGGACGAGGACCGGGCGGTGGCCGAGGCGGACCGCGCGGCGGAAGAGGCCGAGGCAGCCGAGGTCGCAGCGGCGGGGGAGGACCTCACGGAGGCCCAACTCGCGCTGCGGGCACGCCGTTTCGAGCGCGCCCGTCGGGCCCGTCGCAGCGAGGACGTCGGCCTGCGCTTCGAACCACTGCGCTCCGACCTGTTCGAGCCCGACGCGATCCACCTGATCGGCTCCAAGGTCTCCAACCCGCAGTACGACGAGGACGACCTGTCCGCCGGACCGGAATTCTTCGACACCCGGCTGCGCAACGCCACCCTTCACAAGGTGCTGCGCCGCCTGATGCTCACCAAGGGGCGCAAGGGCGAGCGCGGCGGCTTCATCTCCTACGCCCAGCTCGGCATCAACCAGCTCGGCGCCGTGTACGAGGGCCTGATGTCGTACACCGGATTCATCGCCAAGGACAGACTCTTCGAGGTCGCCAAGGGCGGTGACCCGTCCAAGGGCAGCTGGATGATCCCCGAGGCCCGGACCAACGACTATCCGAGCGAGGTGTTCGTCCAGCGTGAGAACGAAGAGACCGGTCTGACGGAACGGGCCGAGTACCCGCCGGGGTCTTTCGTCTACCGTCTCGCCGGCCGCGACCGCGAGAACACGGCGTCTTACTACACGCCCGAGTCCCTGACCCAGGTCACCGTCGAACTGGCCCTCAAGCACCGTCTGAACGACGACACTTCCGCGCGCGAGCTGCTGGAGTGGAAGATCTGCGAGCCCGCGCTCGGCTCGGGAGCCTTCCTCAACGCGGCCATCGACCAGGTGGCCGTCGAGTACCTGAAGCGGCGACAGGCCGAGACGGGTGTGCCCCTCGACCCCGACCAGCGGGCGGTGGAACTCCAGAAGGTCAAGGCGTACGTCGCCCTGCACAACGCGTACGGCGTCGACCTCAACGCCACGGCGGTGGAGCTGGCGGAGGTGTCCCTGTGGTTGAACACCATGCATCCAGGAATGCAGGCCCCCTGGTTCGGCCTGCACCTGCGGCGTGGCAACTCGCTGATCGGCGCGGGTCGCAAGATCTACGACAAGGACGCGCTGGGCAAGGGCAAGTGGCTGTCCAAGAAGGACACGCTGGCTCCGAAGGATCTGCCCTTCAGGGATGGCGAATTGCCCGAAGGCGCGGTCCATCACTTTCTGCTGCCCGCACTGGGGTGGGGTGCGGTCGTCGGTGACGCCAAGTCCAAGAAGATCGCCGAAGAGCTGGACAAGGCAGCCGTCCAGCGGATGGAGAAGTGGCGGTCGGGTGTGCAGCGCGCACCGAAGACGGTCACGCAGCGGCGCCGGCTCCAGGGGGTCGCGCGGCGGGCCGAGTTCCTGTGGAAGCTGGTCATCGAGCGGTTGCGCCAGTCGGAGAAGGAGATCTCACGCGAGATCGACGTCTGGGGCGCGGACTGGATCGAGCACCCGGAGCACGCGGTGCCGAAGGAGGTCGTGTACGGCGACCTCACCCGACCGGGCACGCCGTACTGGCGGCTCAAGACCGTCATGGACGTGTGGTGCGCGCTGTGGTTCTGGCCGCTGGACCGGGTGGCGGAACTGGACGGTTCGGGGATCGGAGGAGTTGAGTCACACGACGCCGGGGACGAGGACCGGGCGGCCGAGGAGGTGGCCGTCGAGGGGTCGGACGGGCCCGCGCCCGGCGACCAGATCTGGGTGAAGGACGGCCTGTTCGACGACGGGCTTCCGCAGCAGTTGGAGATGGGGGACGCCTCCGCGATGGGGACGGGCGAGGACGCCGGTTCCGGTGGGGGTGCGGCGGGATCAGGGCAGAAGAAGCCCGCGCGGAAGAAGACGGCGGTGAAGGACAAGAAGCGGCGCGAGGTCATTCCGCTGGCCACGCTGGACGACTGGATCGACTTCCTGGAGTGCGCGCTCGGGTCGAAGGACGTGCCGGCGGGTTCGCTGGTGGCCGACTTCGAGAACCTGGACGCGCTGCGGGACTTTGAGGTCAACCTCGACGGGTTCATGGGGATGGACTCGCCGTTCCGCCTCAAGGCGCGCTTCCCGTGGTTGGACACGGTGGAGGACGTGGCCGGGAGCGAGGACCGGGATGACGCCGGGGCCGATGGGGGGATGGGGTTCTTCCATTGGGAGTTGCAGTTCGCCCATGTGTTTGCGGGGGAGGCCGGGGGGTTCGACTTGCAGGTGGGGAATCCGCCGTGGGTTCGGCCCCGGTGGGAGGAGGACGTGCTGCTCGCCGAGTTCGAGCCGTGGTTCGTCCTCCAGGAGAAGCCGGCCAAGGCGGAGAAGGACCGGCGGCGGGCCGAGCTGACGGAGCGGGACGAGGTCGGGTCCTACCTGTCGGCCGAACTCGCTGCCAATACAGGCGTTGTAGCCATGCTCGGGTCGCCGGTCGCGTATCCGTTGCTCACGGGGACACAGCCTGACCTGTATCGGGCGTTCATGTGTCAGACGTGGTCGCATGCGGGGCGGGCGGGCACGGTCGGGCTCGTTCACCCCGACTCGCACTTCAGCGGCGACAAGGAGGCGCGACTCCGGGAGGCCGCGTACAAGCGGCTGCGGGTGCACGGCGACTTCGTCAACGCGGGTAACCGCTTCTTTCCGCCGCCGGTCGGGCGGTCCAGCCACTTCGGCGTGCACGTCTACGGGCCCGAGGGGGAGATCGGCTTCGATCATCTGTCCTGGCTGTTCTCGGTGGATGCGCTACGGCTGTCCGCCCAGCACGACGGCTCGGGGCCGGACCCGGGTGTGCGGTACGGGGACACGTGGGATGAGCGGCCACATAAGAAGCGGATCATCCGGGTGCATCGGGCGACGCTGGAACAGTGGCAGCGGCTGACCGGCGACGAGGGGCAACCGGTGGAGCAGGCGCGGTTGTTGTCGCCGGTGAGTGTGGCGGAGGGCGAGGCGATCAAGGCGTTGGCGGACTATCCGCTGAGGCTGGGGGCGCTGAACCCGCAGATTTCGTCGGGCTTCCACGAGAGCGGTGCCAAGAAGGAAGGCCTCATCGACTACAACCTCCCGAAGGAAGACGGCTCGGTATTCCGACCCGGGAAGTGGGAGGACGTCGTTCTCAAGGGACCCCAATTCGGGCTTGCCAATCCGCTGTTCAAGCAGCCGAGCCAGGGCGGCGGCGAGGTGCTCGGCCTCAACCATCTGGTGATGGCCGACGACGCAGTGCCGGAGACGGAGTATGTGCGCGTCGCGACTCCGGAGAAGTACGCCGAGAAGCAGGATCAGTGGCTCGATAAGGCCGGACTGGCGGGGCTGCGGGCGTCGGAGGAGGAGGCGACCGAGGCGAGGCGGGTGTTGGCGGAGGCCAGAGGGGTGCCAGAGGACGAGATCGGGGACGACGATGTCGATCGGTACTTTGTGGGACGGTCGACTCGGGCGTACACGGCGTTTTACCGGGTGGCGTGGCGTCGTCAGATCGCGCCTGATACAGAGCGTGCGCTGTATGCGGCATTGATCCCGCCGGGGGCCGCGCACATCCACATGGTGCATAGCCTTGCCATGGGCGATTGTCGGCTGACGGCGTTGGTGGCGGGTTTCTGGTCAGGCCTACCCGTCGACTACTTCTTGCGTACAACTGGGCGAGGCGACCTTCAAGTGGCCAACGCCAAGGTATTGCCTGCACCGGAACCGCATCATCCCTTGGCGTCCGCGCTGCTGTTGCGCACACTGCGTCTCAACTGCTTGACATCGGCCTACTCGGATCTCTGGTCCGACCTTTACGATCCAACTTGGCCTGCATACGAGCCATGGGCATGCGCATGGCCGCAGCTCCAGCCGCTCCATGAGGTCGGTCCCGACTGGACTCGTGCAACGCCTCTCCGGACCGAACGCGCCCGACGCGCAGCCTTGGTCGAGCTGGACGCCTTGGTGGCTGTATGGCTAGGCGTGGATGCCGACTCGCTGGTTGCCATGTACAAAGCCCGCTTCCCGATCATGCAGGACTTCGACGCCGTGACCTGGTTCGACGCCAACGAGCGCCGTATCGCGGGCAACCGCTACACCTACGGCCACGGCCAGACCAAGGACCACTACGCACAGCTCCGCGCCCACCTGGATGGCGAACGCGAGGACCCGCCGGACGGCTACACGCCCCCCTTCTACAAGGCGAATCGCGAGGCCGAGATGCGAGAGGCGCATGCCTACTTCTCGGGGCGACTCCAGGAGGCCATCGACCGGGGCGCGTGGACTCCGCCGTCCACCTGACCGGGATACGCCGACGCCCCGCGCCCGGTACGGAACCGGACGCGGGGCGTCAACACGTCGTACGTCAGTGATCGGCGGCGTACGAGAGGAAGGCGGCCCACTGCTGGGCGCTGAAGGCGAGCCGGGGACTCTGCACGCGCTTCGAGTCCCGTACGTGGATGGTGCCGCGGGCGGAAGCGACCTCGACGCAGGCAGCTCCGTCGGGATTACTGTGGCTGCTCTTGAACCACTCCAGTTCGGTGCCGTCACCGGCCGAGGGCTTCAGGCTCATGTCTCTCCAAGCAGTTTCTCGATGTAGGCCAGCGACTCCCGTGGGGCCAGGGCCTGAGCTCGGATGATCCCATAGCGCAGTTCAAGGATCTGGATCTCCCGGCGATCCGAGATCAGTCGGCTGACAAGCTGGATGTCGCTGTGCCCGACGGTGGCGCCCTTTTTCAGCCGCAGCAGATGGAAAGGGCCGTCGAGACCGGCGTTGTCCTCGCTGTTGATAGGCAACACCTGGATCTCCACGTTCCGCATCTGCCCGACTTCCAGCAGGCGTTCGAGCTGTCGGCGCAGCACCATCTTGCCTCCGACCGGCCGACGCAGGGCAGCCTCATCATGCACGAAGTTGAAGGCCCGGTTCATGCCGTTTCCGTCGACGATCCCTTGCCGCGCCAGCCGCGCAGCGACCAGCCGCTCCACCTCCTCTTCGGAGAACGCAGGCCGCCGCGATCCGAACACAGTCTTCAGGTACTCCTCCGTCTGCAAGAGCCCGTTCACGACGGAGTTGTCATAGGCGCAGATCTCAACCGCCTCCCCCTCCAACTTCGCCAGATCCCGCACCTTCTTCGGGTACCGGGCCTCCTCGACATCCTTCTTCAGCCCTGTGATCAGCCCACCCGCGTCGAGCACCTCATCGGTCGCCTCCAGGAACGTCGGGCTCGGCGCCCGCCGCCCCCGCTCCACCGAGGAGACCTGCTCCTCGCTGTACCCGATCGCCGCACCCAACTCGACCTGCTTGAGCCCTTTCCGCTCGCGGCACGTCTTGATGACCCGCCCCACCGTCCGTAGTACAGCCGCCGACTCCTCGTCATCCGCGCCGTACGTCTCCATCCCGTCGCCCTGCGACTCCCGCCCCGTCACGCCCACGCCCGTGCACCTCCGTGTGCCGCCCGTACCCAACTCCGCGCCGACGCACGACGTAACGCCACCCCGCCCGGACAGAGCCGGACAGCACCCGGACAGTGACGCTACGTACCGCCGTCGTCACTGGTCAGCGTAGAGTCGCGCGACCACGCTGAGTGACATGAACGCCGATATTGCCCCCACGAGGGCACCGCAGGCCGCCTCCGCCCGCCACTTCACGATCCGTCTGTCGGCCACTCCCAGGGGCGCCCGCCTCGCCCGCCACCTCGCGGCCGAGCAACTCGACAGGTGGGGCTGCCCCTATGACACCGACGCCCATCACACGGTGACTCTGCTCGTGGCCGAACTCGCCACGAACGCCGCCCAACACGGTCGGGTGGGCGGTCGTGACTTCCGTCTCCGCCTCACCCTCCACCCGGCGAACCCGGCGCTCCGAATCGAGGTAACCGATCCCCGGCCCGATCGTCGCCCACCGGCCCCCGGTGACCTCCCGGCACCGTCCCGGGAGTCGGACTCCGGCCGGGGTCTCTTCCTCGTCGAGGCCCTGTCCACCCACTGGGGAACGGTCGCCGACGACCCGTACACCAAGACGGTCTGGTGCGAAGTCGCCCTGCCCTGACTGTCAGTGGCGTCTGCGACGCTGCCGTGCATGACGTGGACGGCATTCAAGGAGCTTTCCTTCTACTGGACTTCCTGGACCCTGTTCGAGGCTCTCTGGATCGGGCTGCTGTGGGCTTCACGCAGCCGCGTGCCGGGGCGGGCCGTGTACTGGTTCCGACCGGCGAGACGCGTCCGGCGCCGGGCGTGCAAGAGGCGCGTCGACACGCTTTTGGGCAAGTTGGAGCAGCGGCGGGTACCGGTGCCGGACCGGCCGGACAAAGCGCAGCTCGTCGACCGATGGCACAGGATCGTCGCCGGCCGATGTGCCTCCGTGCCCTTCCAGGTGGTTCCCGTCCTCATCGCCATCGGGCCTCTCCTGCCGCTGAGGCCGGGACCCGACGGCACCCCGGTCGCCGCGCTGTGGATGGCCGCCGCCATCGCGGCGTATTGCACCGTGTCCATCGCTCTCATGGCCGCCGACGAACGGGCCGTGGCCGTCTCCGACCCGGCGGGGCCGGTGACGACGCAGGCGGCGCTGTTCCTTGAGGAGCTGTTGGAGGAGTCGACGGCGAGACGGTCCCAGGAATCGGCTCTCGATGCCCATGGCAAGGCCTTCCGCCGACTGTGCCGGGCCCTGCGCACCCAGGCCCGCCATCTGACACGCGAACAGCCGTCCGCCGTGCGCGAGCGGATCCGCGAGGACACGGAACGGCTGATCGCGGCGCTAACGCGGGAGAACGAGCGCTACCTGTTCTCCGAGGGGCCGGACCGGGAGGCGGCCGTGGAAGGACTGGCCCGGCTCGTCTCCAGCGCGCTTCAGCACAGCTGCCGTCCCCGTGACGGCCGTGACAGCCCTGTCGTCGTCGGCGCGCACCTGCTGGCGGACGCGCCGTCCCCGGACGGCACGGCGGGCCTGTCGGAGGAGCCACTGCGGAACCGTCTGCGACGCTGGACCGGGGGGCTCGCGGCGGCTGCGTGCCTGTTCGGCGGGGCGGTCGTCCTGCCTGGCGGAGGAGTCGCCACGGACGTGCTCGTCCTCGCGGGCCTGTTCAGCGTCGCGGCCGTCTTCCCACAGCTACGGGCGGTTCTGGGCCGTGCCATGGCGGCGCTCTCCGGCTCGGCCCAGGAGCGCGTCGCGGAACCGGCTGCGGCTGCCGACGACCGGTCGGCACAGCGTCCGGAATCGGCATCCGCACGCGCCGCCTGCCCCAACTGCGCTGACCGATCGGGCGTCACCGGAGGATCACCGACGGTAGGGTGAGGCGACGAGGATCCGGCGCGACACGAGGGCGAGGGCGACGAGACACGATGGCCGGGCTGGAGGACAGCAGCCAGGGGCGTACGCGGGACCGGCGGTCTGTGTACGAGCGGTATCAGGGAACCGGGGATCAGGGCGTCATCGAGCACGACCTCTTCTCCCTGGAGACCGCTTCCGACGGTCAGCCGACCGACGTCGAACGCGAGGACACCGACGCGGGCGTCGACGAGATCACCTCGCCCTTCGATCCCGAGCACATCGACATCGAGACCCGTACGACCACGGTCGACCTGCTGCTCTCGCGGCTCCGCAACGAGATGATCGACCTCGCCCCCGACTTCCAGCGCCGAGCCGGCATCTGGACGGACGAAAAACAGAGCCGTCTGATCGAGTCGCTGCTTCTGCGCATCCCCATCCCGTCCTTCTACGCCGCGGAGCAGAAGGACGGAAGCTGGGCCATCGTCGACGGCATCCAGCGCCTGACCTCGATCGCGCGATTCCTCGACGCCGACACGGTGAAGGCTCCGTCGCTGAAACTGAAGGGTCTGGAGTACCTGCGTAATTTCGCGGGGGCAGGCTTTCAGGACCTCTCCGGCAAGCTCCAGATCCGTCTCCGCGAGACCGAGGTCGTCGTCCACGTCATCCGGCGCGGCACACCGGAGCCGGTCATGTTCAACGTCTTCGCCCGGATCAACACGGGTGGTGAGCCGCTGACCCGGCAGGAGATCCGGCACGCGCTGATCCCGGGACGCGCCAGAAGCTTCCTTGCCGAACTGGCCGAGTCCGACGAGTTCCGCTACGCCACCGGCGGCAGCGTGGTCGGGGACCGGATGGCCGACCGCGAGATGGTTCTGCGCTTCCTGGCCTTCCGGCTCACCTCGCCGAACGACTACCGGCTCGGCGACTTCGACGCCTTTCTGGCGGACGCCATGCACCGCATCAACCGCCTCCCTGACGGGGAAGAGGAGCGTCTGCGGGTGGAGTTCTGCACCGCGATGACAGCGGCCGAGCGCATCTTCGGGCAACACGCCTTTCGTAAGTACCGGACAGGACAGCAGCGTAAGTCACCGATCAACAAAGCCCTGTTCGAAACCATCGCGGTGAACCTGGCCTGGCTCGACTCCCATGACCACGCCAAGCTGGTGCAGCTCGACGTGCTGGAAGCGTTCGCGGACCTCATGGAGGACTCGGAGTTCGAACGGTCCATCTCCGTGGCCACGGGCGACCCCAAGAAGGTGCGTAAGCGGTTCGACGCCGTACAGGAACTCTTCGAAGACCTCCTCTCCTGATCCCCGGAGCCACCCGACAGTGATCACTCGACTCACCCTGGTCAACTTCAAGGCGTTCCGCCGCCTGGAACTCCCTCTCGGCCCGCTGACCCTCCTCACTGGCCTGAACTCGTCCGGCAAGAGCAGTGTTCTGCAAGCCCTCGCTCTGCTGAGGCAGTCGTTCGGTCCTGATCGGTCGACGGCCCACGCGGACGGGAGTTTCCTGCTCAACGGGGACTTGATCGAGATGGGCACGGCACGAGACGTGCTGCATGACGATTTCGGCCCGGCGGACGACCTGCTCACCAGTGATGCTCCGGCTGTGGGGTTCGTGGTCGAAGCGGACGAGTCCTCTCAGTTCATCGCCCGTTACGATCTTGAGCAGCCTGACGAGGATGTGATGGAGGCCGACCTCCATGTCTTCGTCCCCCGGTGGCTCCATCTCCCCTTCCAGTACCTCCACGCGGACCGCATCACCCCGGCCGTCACCTACCCGCGCTCCCGCCAGATCGCCATCGACCGCGGCTTCCTCGGTGCGCGGGGCGAACACACCGTTAACTACCTCCGCCACAACGCAGAGCAGGAAGTCCCGGAAGGCCCGCTCCGGCATTCCGGCGCCACCTCCCCGCAGCTCCTCGACCAGACCGTCGCCTGGATGCAGGAGCTCTGCCCCGGTGTGAACCTCCAGGCCGACGCCATCGAGGGCACCGATTTCGTCCGCCTCTCCTACGGCTTCGGCGGCACAGCAGGCATCAACGCGACCCGTCGCCGCCGCCCCACCAACGTCGGCTTCGGGCTCACCTACGCGTTGCCCATCGTCGTCGCCTGCCTCACCGCGACACCCGAGAGCCTGATACTGCTGGAGAACCCCGAGGCCCACCTGCATCCCAAGGGGCAGAGCAGGATGGCCGCACTGCTCTCCGCTGCCGCCGCCACCGGCGCCCAGCTGATCGTCGAGACCCACAGCGACCACGTTCTGAACGGCGTCCGCATTGCCGTCAAGCAGGCGGTCCTGCAGCCCGAGGACACGGTCGTGCACTACTTCCAGGGCAACGGGGCCGGCACCGAGGTCGTCACCCCCCGCATCGACAAGGACGGCATGCTCCAGCAGTGGCCCGAGGGCTTCTTCGACGAGTGGGAGAACTCGCTCGACCAGTTGCTGGACTGACGGTACGGGCTTACACAGGGGGAGCAAGAGGTGCCACTGCTGTTTTTGAACGAGAAGTCCTGGGGGACGGCCTGCGACCCGGCGCGAGCCGAACGGGCCATGGCCGACTTCGTGAACGCCGTGCGCGCCGCCGCGAACGCGGGCGGGTCGGACACGGCGCTGGTGAGCGAAGTCGACGTCAAGGCGCTGGAGATCGCTGAGGGGTACCCGGTCAACAAGTGGATCGGCGCCAGCCCCCGCAACCGCGCTCTCTGGCAGCGCCTCCGTGGCTTACAGGGAAGATCTCCCGTGCGCAGCGTCTTCCCGGCGCGGGACGCCGCCGACCATCTGGAATACCGGCATGACGGCGAGATCGTCCTGGGACTGGGCGCCGCGCACTTCATGGACGGCATCGCGGTCGGTCTCGCGGTGGCCCGGCAGTGGCAGGCCGACCACGTGAGCCTGGAACGGAGCGAACTGGTCGAGGACGACGACGGCACACTGGAGATGCGGCAGGACACCGTCGATGTCCGGCATCTGGCAGCCGAGCCGCACCTCGACGGGCATCTGGACTGGATCCGCAAGACGCGCCAGGAAGGCGTCACCACCGGCCTGCGCATCTGGGACAGCCGGGCCGACCTCTACCCTCACCTCACGTTCTTGCCACGTGTCGAGGACCAGCTCAGCGACCTGAACCCGCACTGGGTCGTGCCCGTACGCCGCTGCCTGGAAAAGCTGGACGCGGCGACCGCCGCATGGGACCCGGCCACCATGGCCGAACCGGAATGGCAGACCAAGGTGACTCCAGAGGGCGAGACCCGGAAGCGGGTGTGCCAGTTCGAGGACCTGGACGGGAAGGTGGAGACGTTCCACCTCCATGCCCGCTTCACCCCGGGAGCCGGCCGCATCCACTTCCGCCCGATCAGGGAGGAGGGAAGGCTCCGTATCGCGCACATCGGTGGGAAGATCCGCCCGGACCTCTGACGCACCTCAGAACAGCGTCTCCTGGCCTTCCGGAACGCGCGACCGCTTGCCCCTGGGTGCCGGGGCGGTGACGTCCGCGACCGGTGCGGGCACGGGTGACTGCTGCGGCTCCTCTTCCTGCGCGGGCACGGGAGGCTGCGGTGACGCCTCCTCCTGCGCGGGCGGCTTGCGCTTGCGTCCCCGCTTGCCCCGAGGCGCGGGCACCCCGCCTTCCAGCACCTCCTTCAAACGGTCCCGCGCCCGCGTCTCCAGTTGCCGGATACGCTCGCGCGAGACCCCGTACTCCTTGCCGATGTCGTCGAGCCTCTCCCGCTCACCGCCCACCAGCCCGCAGCGCCGCCGCATCACGTCCGCCTCACGCTCGCTGAGGTCGGCTCGGGCCAGCAGTTCCTCCACCCGCTGCCGGGAGTACTTCGGGGCCAGCACCTCCTCCGGTGCGGGCGCGAGGTGCAGCGTCGCGATCAGGTCGCCCAGGTGTGTGCCGTCGCCGATCTCGCGATCCAGTGAGTCCGTCGGCCGACTGATGCGGCGGACCGCGTCGACCTCGGCCACCGTGAGGTTCGCCGCGACAGCCACCGCGCCCGCGGAGAGGGACTTCCCCTCGGCGGCCAGCCGTGACTCGACCATCGCGACCTTGCGCACCTTCTCGTGCATGTGCACCGGGATACGGATCAGCCGGCTCTCGTTGCCCAGCGCCCGCTCAAGGGCCTGCCGGGCCCACCAAGTCGCGTACGTCGAGAACTTGAAGCCCTTGGTCGGATCGAACAGACAGGCCGCGTGCATCACCCCGGTCATGCCGTGCTGCACCAGGTCCTCGTACTCGAGGCCCTGACCCTGCAGACGCTGGGCGAGTTTGTGCACCAGCCGGAGATTGTGCATGACCAGCGTCTCGTAGGCGCGGCGGCGGACGTCGGTGACGGGCAGCGCCGCCAGCTCGGCCTCCTCCACTCTCCGCCCGAGGTGTTCGGGGCCGCCCTTGAGGAGGACGCTCAGCCCGACCTCCTGCTCTGCAGTCAGCAGCGTCTTCCACGCCGTGTGCCGGAACCGGTCCTCGTCCATGCGGGCGTGCGCGGCGGCCACGGCCGCGCCCAGGTCCGTAAGAACCTCGCCCCGCCCGCCCAGCTCCTCCGGGGCGGGCTCCTCGGGGCCTTCCGGTGCGTCTGCCGCGTCGAGTGCTTTCGGCGTGGCAGTCTCGGTATCCAGCGCACGCCTGGGCGTCGGGATCTCGCCGATCACAACCCCCTCGCTTTGCAGGGTGGCGGTCAGCAACTCCCGCTCAGCGGCGTCCAGTCCGCACAGCGAGACCAAACCCGTGAAAGTGGGCGCGGGCACCGCGCCGGCTGTCACGTACTTGTGGACCAGCCCCAGGACCCGGCCCACCCGGACGCTCCCCTTGGAGGCGCCGGTGGCTCGCTCCACGACCAGACCCTGCTGCGCCAGCGCCGCTTCCAGCCGTTTCAGGCCCTCGGTATCCAGCCCCAGCGAAGCCGTCTCCGCCCGGAAGTCGTCCTCCGTCACGCGCCCGCCACGCGCGCGGCCGTGCAGGCTGGTCAGCAACGACGCCATCGCGCCGCGCAGTTCGCGCACCCTGATCCCCCGGGTGCCCGGTGCGTCCGCCGTCATGAGGAGACTGTGACACAGGGCACTGACAACGGACCTGAGGTGTCGGGACGCTGCGTCAACTGGCTGTGGCTGGAAGTGAGCGATTCCTCGCGAGGGGGAGCGCTTTCCGGCATATGCCGTCTACGATCTCCCGGACCGGTACGTTCGGTCGCCAGGGGGTTGCATGGGGGACACGGGAGCCATGGGGGCCATTGAGGTCGCGGGACCTAGAGAAGAACTCGTCGCGTTCGTACGCAGTCAGCTTGTCGGGCCCGCCTACGGTGAGCACGAGACGGTGACGACGCCGCCCGACCGGCTGTATCTGATGGGCACCCTCTACCCACAGGACGCGGACCTGCATCGGCAGTTGACGCTCTCCGGCGAGGTGCTCGACGCACCGGGTGCGGAGGAGCAGCGGGAGGACACCGCCCAGCGCGAGGACCCGGTGCCGGAGGCCAACTCATGGCTTCCCTCGTCTCTCGGGCTGTCGTTGTTCACCACGGCCGCCGAACTCCGGGTCACGGTCGAGGGGGCTCGCTATCCGACCGGGCGCGGTGAGCGCGGACGGCAGTGGCAGCGCATCCCGTTGCCCCCCGAGCCGCACTCCTTCAAACCGGGCGGAACCAGCCAGCTCGTGTTCGACGGACGCGGGGAGATCCGGGTGACCTGGCGGACGTTCGGGCACGGCCGGCTCGTCACCGTCGCCCTCGTCAACACCGCCCGCGCGCCCCACAAGCCACTCGGCGCCGTCGAGCGGGAGCGGCAGTGGGACAGCATGCTCTTCCAGGTGGGGCTGCGCGTCGAGGCGATCGACGGGGAGGTCCTGCCGTATCCCGGCGTGCGGCTCGCCAGCCGGGACGAGGAGGAGCAGGAACTGCGCCTCCAGTACCGGCACGTGAAGACCTACGCCGTCGGCCACTGCTGTGCCGCGAGGGAGGTGCGTGCGGAAGACGGAAGGGTGACTCGTGTCCATGCCGAGGTGATGCCGCGGACCGAGGTGCCCAGGGTACGGGCGGCCGGGCCGAAGACGCCGGTACTACTGCTGGCACGGCTCGCCGACGCCTCGCTGCCCGTCGAGCAACTTCGCGCAGAGCTGGACGAGTTCGTTCGGGGCTACCGCGCCTGGAGTGACGAGCAGTCGGCCACGGACGTACCGGCCTGGGCCCGGCCCGCCGCCCGGCGCATCCTGGAGCGGATCTCGACCGCCGTACAGCGCATGGAGTCCGGCGTGCGAGCCTTGTGCGCCGAGGAGAACGAGGACCTGCGGCGCGCCTTCCGCACCGCGAACGCGGCGATGGCGCTCCAGATGCGGCACAGCGCACCCGACCAGGCGGGACAGCGACACGCGCGCGGGGCCGCTGTACAACTGGACCCGGCACCCGACCCGACCGCCGCATGGCGGCCCTTCCAGCTCGCTTTCTTCCTCATGGCGCTGGAGGGCGCGGCCGATCCGTCGCATCCCGACCGGGAAACGGTCGACCTGATCTGGTTCCCGACCGGTGGCGGCAAGACCGAGGCGTATCTGCTGCTCGCCGCGTTCGTGATGGTCCTGCGACGGCTCCGGCCGCGCGGCACCTCCGGCGGCGGGACCTCAGTATTGAGCCGGTACACGCTGTCGCTGCTGACCACGCAGCAGTTCCAGCGGGCCGCCACCACCGTGTGCGCCTTGGAACGGCTGCGTGAAGCCGATCCGGTGACGCTCGGGAACGAGCCGTTCACCATCGGGCTGTGGGTCGGTGAGACGACGACCCCCAACTCGTACCAGTCGGCCGTGGACGCCTACGACGAGGTGCGCGCCGCGGCCACCCCGGACGACCGGTTCATCCTCGACCGCTGCCCCTGGTGCGGCACCCGCATCGTGCCCGAGCGCAAGTCCCCGGACCGCGACGACTACGGCATCGACGCCCGCGCCTCGTCCTTCAGATTCTTCTGCCCGCGCGACGACTGCGCCTTTCACGACCGGCTGCCAGTCGCCGTCGTCGACCACCACCTCTACGACCATCCGCCGACGTTCGTCCTCGGCACCGTGGACAAGTTCGCGCGGCTCGCCTGGGAGAAGGACGCCGGCCGGCTCTTCGGCACCGGTGGCCACCTGCCCCCCGACCTCGTCATCCAGGACGAGCTGCACCTGCTCACCGGCCCCCTCGGCACGACCGTCGGCCTGTACGAGGCGGCCATACTGCAACTGTGCTCGCCCGCCCAGCACGGGCCGAAGGTCGTCGCCTCCACGGCCACCATCCGCCGTTCCAACGAACAGGTCCGCAGACTCTACGGCCGCCCCGTGCAGCTCTTCCCGCCCGCCGGGCTCGATGCCCGCTCCTCCTACTTCGCCGAGCCCGACACCGAACGCCCCGGCCGTCTGTACGTCGGCGTGATGGCGCAGGGACACACCGCCGGCCGGGCCACCGTCACCACCGCCGCGACCCTGCTCCAGGGACCGCTGCAATTGCCCGAGGAACATCGGGACGACTACTGGACCCTCGTCGCCTACCACCACAGCCTGCGCGAACTGGGACGTACCGTCACCGCCGCGGCCGACGACATCCCCGCGCAACTGGCCGGCATCGGGGCGGTCGCCGAGCGACGCGTACTCACCGAGGGGCAGGTGCAGGAGCTCACCAGCGGCCTCGACCGCAGCGAACAGCCGCTTGTCCTCGACCGATTGGAGAAGCCGTGGGACCACCCGGCGGCGATCTCCTTGCTGCCCTGCACCAACATGCTCTCCGTGGGCGTGGACGTGAAGCGCCTCGCGCTGATGCTGATGCTCGGCCAGCCCAAGGCAACCGCCGAGTACATCCAGGCCACCAGCCGGGTGGGACGTCACGACGTGCCGGGATTGGTCGTGACGTTCCTCAACGCCACCAAGCCGCGCGACCGTTCCCACTACGAGACATTCGGCACGTACCACTCCGCCCTGTACCGGCACGTGGAACCGACCACCGTCACCCCTTGGTCCGTACCCTCCCGCAGGCGTGCCCTGCACGCGGCCCTGGTGGTGCTCGTCCGGCACGGCCTGGGGCTCGACGCGGAGGACGCGGCCGGGGAGGTTCTCGACCGGGTGGCCGACGTCAGCACACAGGCGGAACGACTCGTGGACTGGGTCACCCGCAGTGACCCCGAGGCGGCGCCCGGAGTCCGTGACGACCTGTTCGGGCTGTTCCAGGACTGGCTGGAGGCGGCGCGGGAGGCGCGGAGCGATGGCAAGCGGCTGCACTACCGCACCCAGGGCAAGGGCCAGCACAACCTGCTGCGCGACTTCGACCGGGGCGGGGGCCTGTGGGAGACCCCGCACTCCATGCGCAACGTCGACCGGGAGTGTCAGGTCGTGGTGAAGGGAGCCGACGCATGAGCCGCCGCAGGGTGCGCCAGGCACAGACCGTGGTGCCCTTCGGTACCGGTGCCGTCCTCGACGTCCAGGGTGAGTCCTTCGTCGCGGCGGGCATCGGCGACTGGCCCCGCGCCCACCAGCCCGTCTCCTCGCCCCGGCTCGCCGCCCGGCTCGGCGTCAGCGGCTTCCGTGCGGCGCCGCCCGCACCGCATGACGCCTGGGACATCCCGGACGCCGCCGGGCCGCCGTACATCCGCTTTCCCGCCTGGCTGTTCTGCCCGGCCTGCCGGCGCATGACGCACTGGCGGGTGGCCGATGAGCGGCCCGGACAGCCGCCGCGCTGCCGTAGCTGCTCGCCGCAGCGGCAGCTCACCCCCATGCGTTTCGTGCAGATCTGCCCTTCCGGCCACCTTGGAGACGTCGACTGGTGGTATTGGGCACACTCCGAGCTGACCCCACACCAACGAGAGTCCTGCCCCGACCGCGAGCACCTGCGGTTCCGGTTCGAGGAACGGGCGACCGGCCTGGAAGCCCTGTCGGTGGCCTGCACGGCGCAGGGCTGCCGTGACGCCTCCCGGGACCTGCTCGACGTACTCGGCGCCAAGCGGATGCGCTGCTCGGGCCGCAACCCGTGGCAGCGGCGGAGCGAGGCCGTCAAGGACTGCCCGGGCCCGGTCCAGATCGTCCAGCGCACCGCCGGAAACCTGTACTACCCGGTCGTCCACTCCGCCCTCGACATTCCCGAGAGCAAGGGCGAATCCCTCACGGACGGCGAACTCGCCGAGAGCGTCCGCCTGCACGAAATGTGGCTGGCCCTGTGCAAGGCGCCCGACGGGCCACGCGCCCCGCTCATCCGGTCAATGATCACGGAGGACACGGGAGCGGGTGACGCCCTCCTCGACGCGCTGCTCGCGGAGGAGGCGGGTACCCCGGCCGACGAGCCCACCGACCGTTCCCACCAGGTGGTGTACCCAGACCTCAGCAGCGACGAATGGGCCGCCTTCACCACGCCCGTCCCGGAGCCCACTCGGGACTTCGTGATCCGGGAGGTCGGGCTCGGTCTGGAGGACGAACCTGAGGCACCTTGGGCGCGGTTGAAGGAGAAGGTCGCCCGAGTGATCGTGGCGGACCGACTGCGGGAGGTCCGTGCCATCCAGGGGTTCAGCCGTGTCACCCCCACGGCCAGATTCGTCCCCGTGGACACCGGGCGGCGGGCTCGCTGGCTGCCCGCCGTCGAGGTGTTCGGCGAGGGAGTCTTCCTGGCTCTGGACGAGCGCGAGCTGGCGGCGTGGGAGCGGGAACGCGCCGTACGCGACCGGGTGCGCGGGATGCGCGACGACCTCGACCGGGCCTTCCAGAAGGACCGGCTCGAAGCCCTCACCGGGCCCAATCTCCAGCCTCGGTTCGTTCTCCTGCACACGCTCGCCCACCTCCTGGTACGGCAGCTCTCCTTCGAGTCGGGCTACTCCACCGCGTCCCTGCGCGAGCGCGTCTACGCCCGGTCCGGCAGCACCGGCCAGGCGGGCGTCCTCGTCTACACGGCGGCCGGGGACGCTGAGGGCACCCTGGGCGGCCTCGTCCGGCAGGGCGAACCGCCCCGGCTCGCGGAGACCCTTTTGCGCCTGACCGAGGCCGCCGCCTGGTGCTCCGCGGACCCGCTGTGCGCGGAGCACAGCGGACAGGGCTATGCCAACCTCAACCGAGCGGCCTGCCACGCCTGCTGTTTGCTGCCCGAGACGAGCTGTGAGACCGGCAACGCACTCCTCGACCGCGTGCTGCTCGTCGGTGGAGCGGGCGTGCCCGGTTATTTCGAGGACGTCATCACGACGGCCCGTGAACTCGCCGCCCGGGAGATCGAGGACGACGTCCGGTGAACCTCACCTACCTGGACCTCAGCGAGGAGCAACAGGACCTGCTGCGCGACCTGCCCTTCGACGGGAACCACCTCGTCACCGGGCCGCCCGGCTCCGGCAAGAGCCTGCTCGCCGCCCAGCGTGCCGACCTGCTCGCGCTCACCGGCCTCCGGGTCCACCTGCTCACCCGCTCGAACCTGCTGCGGCAGACCCTCTCCGTCCACGGAGACGTCGAGGTCTCCACCGTGCACGCGTGGATCCATGCCTGCCACCGGGCCCGTACCGGTGAGCC
Source organism: Streptomyces sp. NPDC046939 (assembly GCF_040644575.1). Taxonomy (NCBI): domain Bacteria; kingdom Bacillati; phylum Actinomycetota; class Actinomycetes; order Kitasatosporales; family Streptomycetaceae; genus Streptomyces; species Streptomyces sp. NPDC046939. The sequence goes on along the minus strand of NZ_JBEYWV010000010.1, from coordinate 161,881 downwards.
CGCCCCGCGAGCCGCCGAGGACTGGTTCGACTGGCGCGAATTGTTCGCCCTCGCCGCGATGGAGGAATCGGCCGAGCCGTACGCCCTCGTCGTCGATGAAGGACAGGACCTGCCCCGCGCCTTCTACCGTCTGTGCCTCCTGCTCGGAGCATCCGTCACCGTTTTCGCCGACGAATGTCAGCGCATCACCGACACCCAGTCCACGCTCGACGAGATCGGCACCGGCCTCGGCGGCTGCGCCCGCTACGAGCTGACCCAGCAGCACCGCACCACCCGGCCCATCGCTGCCTTGGCCGACCGTTTCCACACCGGCCCCACGACCCCGCTCCTGCCTTCTCGCCCAGGGCCCGTTCCCCGGCTGTGGCGCTACGCCGACCAGCGCACCCTCGCGTCCCAGCTCGTCGCCCACGCCGAACGCCATCCGCAGCGCACCATCGGTGTGATCCTTCGCACCACACGCCGCCAACTCGCCCTGCATGAGCACCTGGAGCGCACCGCCCCCGCCACGCGCTCCCAGGTGTACGTCGGCACCGCCGCCGAGGGCGCCCACCGCACGCTCGACCTGCGACGGCCCGGGATCCGCGTCATCAGCCGGGCCAGTGCCAAGGGACTCCAGTTCGACAGCGTCTTCGTGCCCGACACACACACCGACACCGGTGACCCGTCGGCCGCGGCGCTGAGAATGACGTACTACGTGCTCCTCACCCGGGCGCGCGAGGAGGTCCACCTCGGATACGAAGGGGACCGGGAACCGCCGCCCTTCGCCGGAATCCCGGGCAGCCTGCTGGTTCGCGCCGGGAACGATGCCGTAGGCGTATAGGAGACTTCGTACCAGCCGCTGCCGGAGCCGGTCGCAGCTCAGAAGCCGTAGCAACCGTCCAAGCCGTTGAAGACAGGAGCCGCCGGGTGCGCCCCACTCTCGCCGCCGAACAGGTGGGGGACAGCCTCACCCAATACCTGACCACCACGTTCGCGATCGCGGACGAGGGGGAGCGGCGTGCGCTGGAAGAGTTTTTGCGAGACGAGCAGGACGGCATCTTCCGCGGCCCGTACCTCCGTATCCGCACCCCCTTCAAACCCGCGGGGAAGGCGTGGAAGTCGTCACTGGAGTGGGTGCCCGACGGCTTCGAGCCCTATCGCCACCAGGCGCAGGCCTGGCAGCGGCTGTCCACCCTGCGCGGTCCCGCCCGGCCCACCCTGATCACCACCGGCACCGGATCGGGTAAGACGGAGTCCTTCCTGGTGCCTGTGCTCGACCACTGCCGACGCGCGCGGGCGGCCGGGCAGGACGGTGTCAAGGCGATCCTGCTGTACCCGATGAACGCGCTCGCCACCGACCAGGCCCAGCGCCTCAACGACCAGTTGAAGGACCCACGCCTCGCCCAGGTGTCCGCCGCCCTCTACATCGGTGACGAACCCGCCACCGGTTACGCACGCGTGGAGACCGACCGGTCGCGCATCCGCTCCACCCGGCCCGACATTCTCATCACCAACTACAAGATGCTGGACCTGCTGCTCCAGCGCGCCGAGGACGTTCCGCTCTGGCAGGACGGCGCCCTCGCCTACGTCGTCGTCGACGAGTTCCACACCTACGACGGCGCCCAGGGCACGGACGTCGCCATGCTGATGCGCCGGCTGGGAGCGGCCACCGGCAAAGCCCGTCCGGGCCGCCCGCTCGGTGATGTCTGCCCCGTCGCCACCTCGGCGACCCTGGGCGAGAGCGCCCCCTCCGTGACCGGGGCGCCGCACCTGCCGGCCGCCGAGGGCGGCGGGACCATCCTCGACGTGGCGGGGCAGGTCTTCGGCACACCGTTCGGCCCGGACGCGGTGATCGGCGAGGACCGGATGACCGTCCAGCAGTTCGCCGGGAAGTCGGACTTCACGCTGCCCTTCCCCGCCCCCCAGGACGTCATCTCACTGGGGGACCCGCTGCGCGACCCCGGCGCCATGGACCGTCTCGTCGCCGCCTTCACCAGCCGGCCGGGCGAACACCGCGACCGCCCACCGACACCGGTCGAGCTCGGTGAGATTCTGCGCACCCACCGCCTCACCGCGGCCGTCCTCGAGATCCTCGATGGTCGGCCCAAGACCCGCGCCGAGATCATGGACGCGCTGCCGCGCTACGCCTACCACTGGGGCATGGCCGTCCAGCAGCAGCCCGAGGAGGCCGCGCAGGCCCTGTCCCGGTTCATCGCCCTCCTCTCCGTCGCACAGGGGCCGGACAGCACGGAGAAGCGGCCGCGCCCGCTGCTGACGGTAGAGGTCCACCAGTGGGTGCGGTCGGTCTCACGGGTGCTGCGCGGGGTCGGTCCGCGTGCGGAGTTCCGGTGGGACGAGGACCGCCCGCGAGCCGAGCAGTCGGCCTCCGCCGTCGACGCCGGTGACGTGCCCGTGGCGGACGAGCCCGAGGCAGCCGCGGCCCTCGACTCCGCCGTACCGCCGGCGAACATCTTCCTGCCCGCCGTGCACTGCCGGCAATGCGGCCGGTCCGGCTGGGCCGCGCTCTCCCGTGAACACGACAGGGCTGAGCTGGAAATGAGCCCGGCGAAGATCCGCCAGGCCTCCCTCAGCAGGGACAAGCGCCTGGTGCGCACCCTGATCACCGCCACGGTCGCGGAGGCCCATCAGTCCGCCTTCGATCCGGCGGAGGACTCGGGGCGACGCGGCTCGGTCCTCGTCCTCGACGCGGAACAGGGCCGTGTCCGTCCCATCGATCCCGACAAGGACTTCGAGCGGCCCGACCGGCACGGGGTGCGGGCGGCCAAGGGTCTCAGGGACGCTGCGTTCGTCCGCGTCGACCTGATGAACGACCAGGCCGCCGCTGACGACCGCTGCCCCAACTGCGCCACCGGCAACGCCATCCGTTTCCTCGGCCGCGGTCTGGCCCCTTTGGCCGCCGCGTCCATCACACAGCTGTTCACCGGCGGTGAGCTGGCTCCCGGGCCGGAGCGGCGCACGCTGCTGTTCAACGACTCCGTGCAGGACGCCGCCCACCGCGCGGGCTTCGTCGCGAGCCGGGCCTACGACTTCTCCCTGCGCGCCCTGCTCGCCGCCCAACTGAACGAAGAGACGGCACGGCCGCTCAACGACATCGTGGCCGACTGCCTGGCCGAAGTCGTCGACCGTGACGTCCTCGCCGCTGTCGCGCCCCCGGACCTGCACGACATCCAGGGCGTCGATCTGCTGCTGTCCGGCCGCAGCAAGGGAAGTGGTCCCACGTGGCAGCTCATCGGCGAGCGCCTGTCCTTCGCCGCAGTCCTCGAGTTCGGGCTGCGCTCCCGCCAGGGCCGCACCCTGGAACTGACCCGCACCGCCGCGGCCGAGGTCGATCTCCCGGACCCCGCCCTGGCCGGCGGACTGGTCCGGGACCTGCTCCAGCGGACCCCGGCACCAGTGGCCCTTCGGGACGGCAGCGTGCCGGACGAGGAGCGCTACCGCGGGTACGTGCGCGGCATTCTGGAACGCCTGCGTCTCCAGGGCGCCGTACGCCATCAATGGCTCGATCCCTGGCTCGACGAAGCCGGAGTCCGCCGCTGGCTGGTGTGGGGTGGACGGCCGGCGGGCATGCCCGCGTTCCCGCCGGGCATCTCCGCACCCGCTTTCCTTCTCGACCGGGCCAAGGACAAGACACAGTTCGTCACTCTCGCCTCGGCGCAGAACTGGTACCAGGACTGGACCACGCGTTGCCTCGGCCTGCCCCGCGACGCGGCCGCCGAGTTCGTCCGGGCGCTGCTGCCCCTCCTGGCCGAAGAAAGAATCCTCTCCGTTCGTACGGCACGGGACGGCGCCACCCGGGTCTACGGTCTCCAGCCCGGCCACGTCCGGGTCCGGGCGCTCGCCGACGACGTGGTGGGCGACGCCTACGCGCGCTGTCCCGTGTGCTCCTGGCAGCAGACCGTCCACCCCGACCACCTGGACCGCTGGCACCGGCAGCCCTGCCCGCGCTACCAGTGTCCCGGCAACCTCGTCACCGCCGGGGCGTGGGACGCCGAGCCCGACAGCGGCTCGACAATCCGTCTGCGCGACTACACCAAGGACTACTACCGGCGGCTGTACCGCGAGACGGGTGCCTACACCGTGGTGACCGCCGAGCACACCGGTGCCCTCACCCGGAAGGAAAGGGAAAGCGTCGAGGCCGCCTTCCGACGCGGCACCCACTACACCGACCCCAATGTTCTCTCCTGCACGCCCACTCTGGAACTCGGCATCGACATCGGCACGTTGTCGGCCGTCGTGCTCGCCTCCCTGCCCAAGGGACCGGCGAACTACGTCCAACGGGTCGGCCGTGCCGGACGCTCCAGCGGCAACGCCTACCTCCTCACCTTCGTCGACCGAGGTCCGCGCGACCTCTACTACCTCCAGGAACCCCGGCAGATGATCGCGGGCGAGATCCACCCGCCGGGCTGCTACCTGTCCGCGGCGGAGATCCTGCGCCGCCAGTACATGGCCCGCCTCCTCGACCTCGCGGCTAGGGGCCTGCTGTGCGGCCCGGACGAGGACGGCGCCCCCGAGGTTCTCCCGTTGCCCCGACTGGCCTCCGCCCTGTTCGGAGACACCGGCTGGTTGCACGACTTCACCGACGCGGCCCTCGCCCAGGGTGCGCGCTTCGTCGAGGAGTTCCTGAACTTGTTCGCGGACCAGGATGGCGTTTCCGCCGTGGACGAGGAGACGGCCGACGCCCTGCGCTCCTTCGCCACCGAGGGACTTCGCCCCGCCGTCGAACGAGCGGCCGCCACCTGGGAGGAGCGACTGTCCGACCTGCGCGGCCGCCTCACCGCAATCGATGAGGCCCGCGCCCAGCTCATCGCCGGCGACCCCGAGCACGCCCGGCAGGACCGCGAGCTGCGCGCCGAACGCGTCGCGGTCTCCCGTCGGTTCGCCGAGATCGGCCGGGAGAGCGCCCACGGCACCCTGGTCGACCTCGGCCTGCTGCCCAACTACAGCCTGGTGGACGGCGGTACGGAACTGGAGGCGACGCTCACCTGGAGCGATGAGGACGAGGACGGTAGAACCGCCTATGACAGCCACGTCGTCAGCCACGAGCGGGCGGCCCGGCTGGCGCTCACCGACTACGCACCCGGCAACCTTTTCTACTTCAAAGGCTATAAACACCGCGTCTCCGGCCTGGACGTCGGCAGCGCCGAGCGCCCCAAGTGGCTGGTCTGGCGGGTCTGCCCCAGCTGCGGCTATGTCCGTACACACCGGGCCGAGGACGACACCGACCCCTGCCCCCGTTGTCACAGCACCGCCATCGGCGACCGCGGCTGCCTGCACCGGGTGCTTCAACCCACCCGCGTCACCTCCCGTGATCGGCGCGACGACGCCCGCGTCAGGGACGAGTCGGAGGACCGTGAGCGCCTGTCGTACACGGTCGTCACCGCCGTGGACATCCCCACCGAGGACATCGAGTCCGCGTGGCGGCACCAACAGGCGACCTTCGGCTGGGACTTCAGCCGACGAGCCGCGGTCCGGGCCTTCAACCTCGGCCAGGCACGCTTCGACGTTCCCGCCACAGACTCCTTCGCCGGCGAGGACGTCCGGCTCAACCCCTTCTACGTATGTACCCAGTGCGGGGGAGCCACCGCGAAGGGACGGCCCGCACCCGACCAGTCCCCGGACGCCTTGAGCCCGTCCCTGGCACGGCGTCCCGACCGATCCCACCACCGTCCTTGGTGCCCCCGTTTCCGGGGCCGGGGACGCCCGGACGCCGACGTCTCCCTGCTGCTCGCTCACGAGCTGCACACCGAGGCTCTGCGCATCCTTCTGCCCGCCGCCACCACCCACGTCGAGGAACGGCTGTCCTCCTTCAAGGCGCTGCTGCGGGCAGGCATCGCCGAGACCTACGGCGGCAACCCCGACCACCTGGAAGCCGTCGTCGCCTCCATGCCCGACCAGTCGGGCGGCGGTGAGATCCGGCGCCGCTTCCTTGTGGTGTACGACACCCTCCCTGGTGGCACCGGCTATTTGCACCGCCTGGCCGGCCCGGACACCTTGCGGGACGTCCTCATGGCCGCCCGCCACCGCATCGACACCTGCCCCTGCGAGCAGGAGGGCAAGGCCGCCTGCCACCGCTGCCTTCTGCGACACGTCTCGGGTACGGAGTATGCGCATGTCAGCCGCGTCGCCGCGCTGGGCATGCTGCGCGAGATCCTCGGCGACACCGTGGAGGGCTGGCAGGTCGCTCCCGTAACCGCGACCCACGACATTCCGCTGGGACGGCAGGTGGAGAGCGAACTCGAAGCCCGATTCCTGGAAGGGCTTGTCGCATGGGCCCGGCGCAAGGACACCCAGGCGAGCGTGCGGCACGCCCAGGACCCCTCCGGCACCATCGCCACCGATCTGCGGCTCACCGCGCCCGACGGGCGTACCGTCGTCCACTGGCAGATCAAGCCCCAGGAGGACCTCGGCTGGACCCGGCCGGACTTCGTGATGCGCAGGCTGGACGCCGAACCCGTGCGCGTCGCGGTCTATCTCGACGGTTTCCAGTACCACGCCTCCGCCGACCACAACCGCATCGCCGAGGACGCCGCCCGCCGGGCCCGGCTGCGTGCCGAGGGCTGGACAGTGTTCCAGCTCACCTGGACCGATCTGGCCTGCTGGGACGGTGGCAGTCCCGTGCCGGAGCGGCCGGCGTGGGAGCCGTACCAGAACAACGCCATGCGGATCGCGGGACAGGTCCTCCAGGGGCAGTACGGTGGCGATCCCCGCGAACTGCGTGACACCGTCTGGCAGAACCCGGTCGTCACGCTGCTGAAGTTCCTTGCCGACCCGGATCCGCGGCACTGGCGGCTGCGCGCCCAGGCCGCTCTGTCCGGCCTGATCGCCCTGCCCGAGGCGGTGCGGACGGCAACGACGGTCCAGGACGCGGCCGCCGTGATCAACGGCCACCTCCGTGAGGAGAAGGTGACGGACACCGGCGGACAAGGGGCCCTCCAAGTGGTGAGGGTGGCCGACGCGAGCGGTTGTCCGCTGGTTCTCGCGGTCGACCTGACACCCGGTCCGGCGAACGCCGCCTGGACAGCGCTGGCCGTCCTGGACGACAGCGCCGACGCTGTCACCAAGGACTCGACGGCGCACCAGCAGCGCTGGCAGGCCTGGCTGTACTGGGGCAACCTCATCCAGTTCCTCGGCGCGGGAGAGGGCGACGCCCGGCAGATGGCGGCGAGCGAGCTGCCGCTCTTCGACGCCGCCCAGCTCTCCGTCGCGGCGGGCGTCGGCGCGCGGAGCGGGCGCCCCGAGCCGGTCCGGGACGCTGCCTGGGACGAGGTGCTGCCCCTCCTCGACGACGAGGAACCGGGCCTCCTCGACCTCGCACGCCGACTGGCTGACGCGGGCGTGCCCGCGGGCCGGGCAGGACATGAACTGGGTGACGCGGGCTGGCAGGCCGAGCTGGCCTGGCCGGAGGTGAAGGCAGCCGTTGTCCTGGCCGCCCATGAGGACGACGGGCCCGACTACGAGGCGGCCGACCGCGACAGGGCCTTCGCGGATGCGGGCTGGGACGCCCGGACCGCCGTCCAGTGGGACCCCACTGACCTCGCACGCCGTATCGACGGCACGGATCGCACGGGAGCAGACGACCGATGACCACGCCCACCCCCGCCGCCGCGACCAAGGTCACGCTGCGCCTGCTGGAGAAGACCGACCGGGAGATCGTCAAGCTCGACCGGGCGATCGTCGGCGCCGTCTACAAGTTCCAGCACGACTTCCGTGCCAACCCCCGCCATCCCGGCCTGCGGCTGAAGCAACTCGAAGGCCACGACCGCCTGTACTCCGCGCGCGTCAACGCCGATTACCGGGCCCTGCTGCTGCACCTGAGTGAGTCCGAGTGGCTGCTGGTCGCTGTCAAGCACCGAGGCCACGTGTACGACAACCTGGACCGTCTGTCGTACGGCATCAACCAGGTCACCGGCAGCATCGACTATGTCGACCTGGAGATCGTCGAATCAGGCATGCTGCGCAAGGGCCGGCCGCCCACAGCCCCCACTGCGCCCCAGCAGGCACGAGAGCGTCCGCTGTTCGCGGACGTGACGCCGGAGCAGCTCGCCGACCTCGGCGTGGCGGAACCCCTCATCCCGGTCGTCGGACGGCTCACCACCGACGAGGAACTGCTCGGTCTCGTCGAGTACGCGCCCCGGCACACCGGCGAGGTGCTACTGCGACTGCGCGACACACCGTACGAGCAGGTCCTCGAAGAGGTCACCCGGCCCGTGGAGGTCAAGGACGTCGACCCTGACGACTACCAGACGGCGGCGGAACGCACTGACACCACGGTCATCACCACGGACAAGGACCTCGAAAGCATCATCGAGGAACGCGACTTCGGGCGCTGGAAGGTATTCCTCCACCCCACCCAGAAGCGGCTCGTGACCCGTCGGTACTCCGGACCTGCCCGGGTCGGCGGCGGCCCGGGCACCGGCAAGACGATCGTCGCCCTGCACCGGGTGAAGTACCTTGTGGACCGGCTCAGCCCCGGCAACACGAAGCCGGTCCTGCTCACCACCTTCAACAAGAACCTCGCCGCTCACCTGCGCGCGCGGTTGCTGGCGCTCGGAGGCCCCGAAACCCTCGCCCGAGTGGAGATCGCGCACGTCGACCAGTTGGCGACTCGTGTGGTCAGGGAGGCGGACCCGGGCAGCGGCAAGAGCCGTATCGACGACACACGAGCCCTGAACGAGTGGCGGCAGATACTGCTCGAAACCGGCGAGACCAAGTGGGACGCCGACTTTCTGATGGACGAATGGACGCAAGTCGTCCTCGGCCAGGCGGTCAACTCCCGGGCCGGGTACTTCAAGGCACGCCGAGCCGGACGCGGCAGGAGCCTTACCCGCGCTGACCGGGCCGAAATCTGGCAGTTGACCGAACGCTTCACTCAGCGGCTCGACGAGAAGAACCTCGAAACACACCGTCAGGTCGCCGAACGGGCCGCCCGACTGGAGATCGAGCGCACGGCGCGGATCGAGGCTGCGGCGCGGGCGAGGGATGAGCGCGACGGGCTCGGTAACGTGCACGCCGACTCCGCGACCGGTGCCTGGCAGCGGCACCGTTACCGGCACATCGTCGTCGATGAGGCCCAGGATCTGGCCGCCGCCCACTGGAAAATGCTGCGGGCCATGGTGGCCCCTGGGCCGGACGACATCTTCCTGGCCGGCGACACTCACCAGCGCATCTATGACAACCGGGTCACTCTGGGGAGTCTGGGCGTGCACATCCGGGGTCGCTCCGCCAAACTCACCCTGAGCTACCGGACCACCCGGGAAATCCTCAGGTCCGCCCTTGGTGTGCTCGGCGACGAGCACTACGACGACCTCGACGGAGACGAGGAAACGCTGGCCGGTTACCGCTCGGTCTTGTACGGGAGCGAGCCGGTGGTGCGGCGCACCGCCTCCTTCGACGAAGAACTGGACGCGATCACCGAACAGGTCAAGGCCTGGCATGACATCCGCCGTGAGGACATCGCGGTGTGTGTGCCTACGAACGACATGGTCACTCAGGTGGCAAGCCGACTGGCGAAGAACGGCATCGTGTCGACCGAGATCACGGCCGACGGCCCGCGGGGTGACGAGGGCGTCCACATCGGGACGATGTACCGGTTCAAGGGACTTGAATACCAGCGCATGATCATCGCGGGTGTACAACGAGGGCTTGTTCCCAGGGCCTCGGTGGAGGCACTGCGCCGCACGGATCCGGTCCGCTACCAAGCGGAGTGCAAGCGGGCCCGGTCACTGCTCTTTGTCGCCGCGACGCGGGCCAGGGACGCGCTCACCATCGTCTGGCACGGCGAGCCGAGCCCGCTGCTGGGAGGCCTCGCAGCCACTGCCCTGACCCACTGAAACAACCCTCACCGCCCGCCCCCGGACTCCGGGTCCGTAAGGCGGAAGGTGACTTCCCGTGGTTGCTTCTGTTAAAGATGAGGTCATTGCGCGGGCCCCCGTGGAATTTGTTTCCGTCCTGGGGGAGTAGGGGGAAGGTGTGATCGTGTCCGACGGCACGGGGAGAGCCGCGATGGCGGCCGGAACAGCCGGAGCCGCGAAGGCGATGCTGGTCGAGGGCGAGACGCTGTCGACGTTCAAGCGCCGGGTCGACGCTCTGCTGCGGGACCTGGAGAGTTCGAAGGCGGCGCCGAAGTCGCTCGCGACCGGAACCATGCCCAGTGGCCGCCTGGGCACTTTCGACGAGGCCGACGGCCTGCACTCCGCTTACACGAAGGTGCACAGCCAACTGGAGAACCTCTCCAAGATGCTGGCCCTGCAGATCGAGGGCCTCGTCGCGACGGTCGACGCGACCAAGACGGGTTACGACAACCTCGACGACGACGTACGAGCCCGGCTGAACCGCATCCGCTCCCAGGCCGACGCGCTGGAACGCACGGGCCCGCACAGAGCGCACGGCCCACGGCACGACGAGCCCGCACCGAAGACGACCGACAGCGAAGCCGGTGGTCTGTGATGGCACCCAGCGTGGAGACGCCTGTGGTCGAGGAAGGACACGGGGCATGAGCGGTTGGGGTTCCCACATGTGGAACACGGCCAAGTCCTACCGGTTCGCCGTGCACAGCCCGGAAGAACTGTGGGCGATGGTCGAACCGGCGGACGGCGGCACGGCCTCCGACCTCGGCGCGCTGCTGACAGCGGCGGCCAAGACCATCAAGGAGATCGGCGGCGACCTCAAGACCCACAGCACGTCGGTGCAGTGGGAGGGCGAAGGCGCCGACGCCTTCCACAAATGGATCGACCAAGCCGCGCGGGCCACCCTGAGCCTCGGCGACTACAGCGAGACCGCCGGGAAATGGCTCGGCCACGCGGCGGACACGCTGCACGAGGTCAAGCCGCAGATCGAGGCGCTCAAGAACTCCAGCGCGTCGGCGCGCTCGGTCCTCGACGCGCACGACGCGGCGTCGAAAGACGTGGGCAACCACGACGGCGGCCCCTCGACGTCCGCCGTCAAGACGGCCAAGACGCAGTACGACAACGACCGCGCGGAAGCGGCGTTGCTGATGACGAAGCTGGCGCAGTCGTATGCGGCGTCGACGGAGCAGATCGAGGCGTTGCAGGCGCCGGAGTTCCCCGAACTTCCTGAGAGGTTCGTGCCCTGGCGGCGCGACGGCAGGGAAGACGTGTCGCCGTCCTCCGACACCCCGCCGGGTACGGGCACAGCCGCGGCGGTGAGTGGAGTAGGCGTTGCCGCCGCCGGTGCTGCCGCGCTCAAGGAAGCGGCGCATGGCGCCTCCCTGGCAGGAGGCGGCCATCAAGCCTCCCCGACCCACCAGGCTTCCCCGCTCAGCGTGCCGCCGAGAGCGGTTCCGTACATTCCGCCGAGCGGCCCGAACACCGGCCTCGACGGGGTTGGCGCACTTCCGCCGCCTGCCGCTCCTGCCCCGTCCCCCACAGCGACGACACCACCGTCTTCCCTGCCGGGAGGTGCTCCCAGCCTCGCCACGCCTCCGCCGGGGGCGCCGGCGATCTTCGGTGGCGCCGGCCGGTCCGCTGCTCCGCAACGAGGGCCGGGAGGTGGCCGTGGCCCCACCGCACCGTTTCCGCGTGGGCCGTTGGCAGCCTCCGAGGACACCGGCCGCGCTGGTACCCCGGGTGTGGCAGGCACGCCAAGGGGAGCGGCGCCCGAGCGAGGTGTGTCCGGGGCGGCACGGCCGGGAGTGCCTGCCGTGGAGGGCGGCAGGGTGTCGCCCGTGCGGGGGCCCGGCCCAGCCAGCCCCGAGCGGTCGCCCCACGGGATCGCCGGTGGCCGTGCGGCTTCGACGCAGACCGGTCGTGCGGCGGGTTCGATTCCTCGGGGCACAGTGGTCGGAGGGTCCCCGGCTCAACAAGCCCCTGGCTCCCGAGCGGGTACTTCCGAAGGCGCGCGTCGTGGGACGACGAGCCCCGGCCGAGGCATTGCGGCCGGCAGTGGGCACGGCAGTGGCGTACCAGGCGCACGGATGCCCGCGCACGCGGACGGTGTCGCGGGCGGGCAGCCGCAGAAGGCGAAGCCGAACAGGAACGCGTCGGCCGCGGTCGACCGGTCAGGTCTGGCGCGCCGGGCGGCCGACGATCCGGCCGAGGCGCGCCGGGGACCCACGGGCAGCTCGTCTGCCTCGTCACGAAAAGACGCGGCGCGGACTGTGTCCGCGCCGCGCCCCCGCGGTGAGCGGTCCGCGGAGGAAGGTGAGCAGCCCGAAGAGGACAAGGCAGAGCCGGAGCAGCAGACTGCACAGTCGATGCCCGCCCCGCGACTTCCAGGTCTGCCTCACGAGAAGGCGTGACGACAAAGGATGACCATGCGTTCCCGTACCGAGCAGGTCCGTAAGCTGTGGCTCACCGCCTTCCTGTCCGGCATCGTCCTCACGGGCGTCGCCACAGTGCCCGCCCACGCGGAGACCGTTCGCGACCAGCAGTGGTACCTGGACGCCATGCACGCGGAGCAGATGTGGAAGGCCAGTACGGGCAAGGGGGTCACGGTCGCGGTAGTCGACTCCGGTGTCGACGCGAACCTCCCCGATCTGCACGGGCAGGTGCTTCCGGGCAAGGACTTCTCGTACCGCCCCGGTGACGAGCACACGGACTACGACGGCCACGGCACCGACATGGCCGTGCTCATCGCGGGGACCGGTGCGAAGGGCCAGGCGACCGGTTCGTTCGGTGTGGCTCCTGGAGCGAAGATTCTCCCCATCCGGGTACCGGACTTCATCGAACAGAGCCGTGAAGACGGCAACCCGGATGATTACCCCACCAGCGTGGCCAAGGCCATCCGCTACGCAGCCAATACGGAGGCGCACATCATCAACGTCTCTCTGGGTGGCAAGGAGCACTCGCAGATGCTGGACGACGCGGTCGCTTACGCCTTGTCCAGGAACAAGCTCGTCTTCGCCGCCGTGGGCAACCTGGGCGCCGGAAGCAACCCAGTGGAGTACCCGGCGGCAACGCCTGGCGTGGTGGGAGTCGGTGCGATCGGCAAGGACCTGAAAAAGACCGCCGAGTCCCAGTACGGAGCACAAGTGGACCTGGTCGCACCCGGTGACGACATGGTCCACACCTGCAACGGGAAGACCGGCCTGTGCAAGTCGCACGGAACGAGTGACGCCACCGCGCTCGCATCGGCGTCGGCGGCGTTGATCTGGTCGAAGCATCCCGAATGGACGAACAACCAGGTGCTGCGGGTCATGCTCAACACCGCGAGCGGCCCGGTAAGTGGCCGGGACCGCACTGACCAGATCGGTTACGGCGCCGTCCGTCCCCGGATCGCTCTCACCGACCCCGGCAACCCGGGCCCGGCCGACGAGTACCCGCTGCCGGACTACAAGGCCGCAGGCTCGACGGCGCCGGGCGGTGCGAGCGCCAAGCCGTCCGCCGGCGCCTCCGCGTCCTCCGGTGACTCATCGAACGCCTTGCCGTGGATCGTGGCGGGGGTGGCTGGGCTCGCGGCGCTCGGTGCGGGCGGTGGGGCGCTCGCTGTGCGCAGCCGTCGACGCCGGGCGCCCGTACCCGCGCCGTCGACGCCTCAACAGGGTTGGCCGCGGCCGCCCCACCCCGGCCGGCAGCCGGACGCGGGGCAGAGGCAGCCGTGGCCGTACGGAGACACCGACCACACAGGCAGGCAGTGACATGACGGGGATCGAGCGGGGACTGGCTTCGTGAGCGACATGAACGGGGATCGGCACGCAAGGGGCAGCGCGGTCGGCACGCGGCTGAACGGGATGCCCGGCGCCGAAGGGCCAGCCAGTGGCGGGCAACCGGATCTCACGTCGAGCCCGGCGCGGAAAAAAGCGGCCGCGCGCGCCATCGAGAACCACATCGAGCCGGACACCCGAAAAGCGGGCGACTGGGCCGACACCGAAACCGGCACGGCCGTCAAGGAGCTCCGCGACGGATGGCTCACCTCGGAGGCGCTGGAGAAAGCCCACAGGACGTGGAGCCAGCAGGTGCACGCCCTGCTCAACCGGCTCGCCTCGGAGAAGGCCGCGCTGCGCAGCGCCGACAACACGCTGCGGGACACCGATGGCGGCGTCGGAGCGCGGACCCGCTCCCTGTCCTCCCTCGACGGGTTCTGACCCGACAGAGCCAACGGCTCCTTCGCGCACGCCACTTCGACCGACAACCCGCCACCGCGGGACCACGGGGAATCCATGCCGACCTACCACGACCTCATGACGGTCGACCTGTCCGTCCTCACCACGGCCGCGGACCGCTGGGAGGGGATGGCCCAGGAGTTCCACACCCAGGAACGTGCTTATGACCGTGATGTGCACGGCATATCCATGGGCCCGACCTGGTCGGGGCTGAGCGCGGACGCCGCCAACCGCCGCTTCGACATCACGCTGGAGGAATTCCGGAAGGCCCAGACCGAGGCCAAAGCCGTTGCCTCCCTGCTACGGGAAGCACATCACCGATTCGCCGAGGTCCGCAAAGAACTCACCTCCGCCCGCGCGGACGCCATCAGGGCGGGCATGGCCGTATCCGCCGAGGGCGTCGTGTCCTTCGACACCACCGACCTCACCACGGGCGAACGTAACGCCCTGACCCACGACCCCTCCTACCAGGAATCGGTGAGACAGGCCGTCACGGCCTGGCAGGAGCACCTCGACCGGATCGTCAAGGACGCGGAAAAGGCCGACCATTCCGTCCAGACGGCTCTCCACGGCGTGGTCATCGACTCCGCCCCGACCGACGGAACCCCCACAGGCTTCAACGGCGATGCCAAGGATCATCTCAAGGACTACAGACCCGTCGCCAAAGACGGTGAGAAGCCCGGTGGTTGGCAGCGGGATTGGAAGTGGACTCTCGACGAATGGGCGCCGTCCTTCAGCGCCTCCGCGGACCCCAAGTACGGCAAGGAGGGTTCGATCAAGTCGGGTTTCGACCTGTTCCATCTGAGCGGCAAGGGAGCACTGACGAACGGTGACTTCGAGCTCGCCGGGGTTTTGGACTTCTCCACCGGTGGACGCGGCAGTGCGAACTACGGGTTCAGCGACAAGGGCCTGTCGGCGAAGGCCGAGATCTCCGCGGCTTCGCGTGGGCTGGCCGAATTCCGAGTCGGGTACGGCGAATATGGCGGCGTCTACGAGCGTGGCGACGCCTTCGCAGGCGGTGAAGCCGGAGTCACCGCCAAGGTGACCAAGGACAACATCGGCCTCAACGCCAAAGCCTTCTACGGGGCGAAAGCGTCGCACAGCACGGGCATCGAGGTGGCCGGCATCGGCATCGGCGTGACTCATGAGATCGGCGCCGGGGAAGGCGTCGAGTACGACTTCGGCATCAAGAAGCGAGAAGACGGTACGTGGAAAGCCAACGTAGGGGGTTTCGCTTCGGAAGTCGTAGGGGCAGGAGCGGGCGCCGAGATCACCTTCGACCCCGGAAAGTTCACCAAGACCGCCGGGGACGCGGCCGATGCCGTCGGTCTCGGCGGTGCGGCCAGGACAGTCGGCCACGGTGCGAAGTCCCTCAAGGACACCGTCACCGGCTGGTTCGACTGATCACTACTGACGAAAGGAGCGTCCGAGGTGCCCAAACAGCTCCCCACGGCGGTGGACTTCCGACTGCCTCAAGGATGGTCCCCGGCCCCGCCTGAGACATGCGAGAGCTTCGGCGTGTCCTTTGCCGCGCTGCATCCCCACGCTGATGCCGGATTCACCGCCAACATCGCGCTCGACGGGGTGATCCCGCCCACGGACACATCGCTGGCCGACCTTGCCGACACGTCCCTGGAACTCCTCGCGCAGACCGCGGACTCCGTACACCTGGTGGACCGGAGTGAGGCCGGTCCCGCCGACGCTCCCGCGTTGGTCCAGCGTGTGGTTCTGGCGGCCGCGATCGAGCAGGAGCGGCGCGTTCTGGCTCAGACCCAGGTGTACTTGCCGCTTGTGGATGCGGACGATCCTCAGAAGTACGCAGTGATCAAACTGGCGCTGACCTCGACGACGGAACAACACGACGAAGTCCTGGAGGACTTCCAGGCCTTTGTGCGCACCGTGCGCCCGAGTGAGCAGGAGGAGAGGCAGTAGTGGGGCGCTATCGCGACTGGCGGACAGGAACCCGGTACCCGGAAGAGGGAGCGGAGCCGCTACCGCGCTCACACGTGGAAGAGGCGCTGTTGGCGATCAACGATCCGAACAGACCTTGGCGGGTGCGCACCGCACTCGCGGAAGAAGACGCCGACGTGGTGGCGGAGTGGCACATGATGGAGCCCGCCTGGGGCAAGGGCAGGGACCGGCGACAGACCGAGCGAACATTCAAGTTCCGCCTGCGCCTGGACGGAAAGAGCCATGAGGCACGGGTCTGTGCCGAGGTACGGGAGATCACCCGGGCGGGACAACCACCCGGTCGCATCGTGGCACGTAGAACAGGTAAGGGGCCTCGGACCCGGGTGTTCTCGCGATCGAGCGACTTCGACTTCGACTCGAACTACATGCGGACCCCGCTGCAGAAGGTCGTCCTGACGGCGGGGTGGACGTGGCGAGGCACGCGCAACCCTTGACCCGAGTTGCGGAAACATGAGCGTAGCCACGCCTCACGTTCATGGTGGCCGAAGTACGGGATCACCCGGGCGCAGGCCATGACCCGTCGGAGAACATCGGCGTACGTCGAGAAGTCGCTGGGAGAGCCATGACGCGCGCGTACACCCGCCGCACATGGAACACAACCCGTGCCGCCATATCCGTATAACTAGGATCTCCCTCCCATCCGGCCGGGTCGACGTGGATGCCCGTCACCCGCCGGCTCCTTCGGCTCGTCCATGGTCGTGGTGACGTCGGCTTCGTCGGCCCTGTCGCGTGCGACGGCCTCTATGGGGCTGCGCGCGCTGGCAGGGGAGCGGGCAGGTGGATGGTCTCCTGCCAGGAGTCGTAGTCCTCGGCGGACATGAGGACCGCGTCGTCGTTTCTGGAGTCGACGCGCTTGATGAGAGGGAAAAGGTCCTTACGGGCCTCGCTGACGCTCATGGTCACCTCCGCCGTCCGTCAGATCAGCGGCGGGCGGCCGAGCCGCGTCATGCGCCACACCGTGCGCCACCGCATCGGCCGCCGTTCGCCCGCCGACGTGCGCACGCCCTCCACGAAGCCGCCCGCCCACGCGCGCAGGCCGCCGAGCGAGCGCGTGCGCAGCAGGGTCAGCAGCGTCCATGTGCCCAGGTAGAGCGGGATGAGCGGGAGCGGGAGGCGGCGGCGGGCCAGCCAGACGCGGTTGCGGGCGGTCATCCGGTAGTAGACCGCGTGCCGCGCCGGGGAGGTCTTCGGGTGCTGGAGCAGCAGCGACGGCTCGTAGAGGACCTTCCAGCCCGCGTCGAGCGCCCGCCAGGCCAGGTCCGTCTCCTCGTGGGTGAAGAAGAAGTCGGCGGGCCAGTCGCCGGTCTCGGCGAGCATGTCCATGGAGAAGGCGTGGCCGCCGCCGAGGAACGCGGTGACCAGGCCGCGCCGCATCGGGTCCTTGGCGCGCAGGCGCGGCACGTGGCGGCGCTGCGTCTCGCCGAGTTCGTCGGCGATGCGGAAGCCGACGATGCCCAGGCGGGGATCGGCCGCGTACAGGCGCTGGATCGTGGAGAAGACGTCGGCGTCGACGAGGAGGCCGTCGTCGTCCAGCTCCACGGCCACGTCCACGTCGCCGAACTCGCGGAGGCGGGCCAGCGCCACGTTGCGGCCGCCGGGGCAGCCGAGGTTCTCGTCGAGCTCGACGGTCGTCACCTCGAAGGGCAGGCCGGTGAACTCGGGCAGCGGCGTGCCGTTGCCGATCAGGACGACGCGGGTGGGCGGGGCGTCCTGCTTGGCCACCGACTCCAGGAGCGCGTCCACGTCCTTGGGCCGGTTGCCCATGGTGACGATGGCCACGCCCAAGCGGGGGAGTTCGGTGGTTCGGCGCCTGTCTGTCATGGCGGCGATGGTAGCCGTTCACCTTCGGCGGGCCGCGCGGCGGATCAGGCGTGCGGGCGCCACCCGGTCCGCGCCGCCCACTGCTCCGCGACCACCGCGACGAGGTCGACGACGGGGTCCTTCACGTCGGCGTACGTGTCCGTGTCGGGCACGACCCCGGCCAGCAGGTACTTGAAGCGCGCGTACGCGGGGACCGCCTCCGGTGTCGCGCGCAGCCAGTCCCGGAACAGCAGCGCGAGCCGTTCGTTCGGTGAACCGGCCCTGCGCACATGCAGGTTGACGGGGTCGGCGTCCGGGGTGCGCCGGGACCAGTAGCGCTTCGCCCAGTCGGCGGGGTCCTCGGTCGCCTCGCGCCCGGCGGGCACGTGATCGCTCTCGTACGGCTGTCGTACGAAGCCGAGCGCGGCCAGCGGCGCGTCGAAGGCGGCCGGGGCGGCGGCCAGGTCGGCGACGCTGACCTGCACGTCGTAGATCGGCTTGGCGGCCATGCCGGGTACGGAGGTCGAGCCGATGTGGTCGACGTGGAGCGCCGACGGGCCGAGGGCCGTGCGCAATTGGGCGCAGAGCGCGGCGCCGTGCGCCGCCCACGCCGGGTCGTGCGGCACGACGACCGGCTTCTCGTCCGCCGCCATCAGCGCCCGCCCTGCGGCGCGACAGGCCCCAGCGAGCGCTCCGCGACCTTCGCGAGGTGCGCGGCGAGCGTCCCGCGCGCGTCCGGGGTCAGGGTGCCGAGCGCGACGAGCGCCGTGACCACCACGTCGCACAGCTCCGACTCGACGTCCTGCCAGGTGTGGCTGGCGCCCTTGCGCGGGTTCTGCGCGACGGCGCCGATGACGGCCTCGGCCACCTCGCCCACTTCCTCCGAGAGCTTCAGCATCCGGATGAGCAGGGCCTCTTGGGGCGGTAGTTCGTTGTGGTCGTCCAGCCAGGCGCGCAGTCGGTCGACGGTGGTCCACAGGTCGTCGTCGTTCGTCGTCACGAGGGAGAGCCTAGGCGTGCCCACTGACAGAAGGGCTCCTGGCCCCTCGCGTCATGCGCCGCCGGTCCCGGCCTCCTCCGGGTCCTGGGCCCCCTGGGTCTCCTGAGCGGTCCGGGCCGCCTGGGCGCGCTTGCTGCGGGAGCCGACCACCGCGAGCGTCGCCGCCGCCGCGCCGACGAGTGCGGCCGGGACCATCCAGTGCCGGTCGAGGACATGGCCGAGCGCGTGGTCGAGGGAGTAGCGGCCCGCGCCCGTCACGGCGAGGCCCGCCGCGACGAAGCCGAGGAAGGCCGGGTACTCGTAGCCGCCCTCCATCGCGAAGAAGCCGTTCGGGGCGTGCACGGCCGCCGCGCCCGCCATGGTCCCGGCCGCCGCCGCGCCGCCCAGCGGGGTCGCGAGGCCCAGGGCGAGGAGCGTGCCGCCGCCCGCCTCGCCGAGCCCGGCCGCGAGGGCGCTGGCCTTGGCGGGGGAGTAGCCCATGGCGTCCATGGCCTGGGCCGTGCCGGAGACGCCGCCCCCGCCGAACCAGCCGAGCAGCTTCTGGGCGCCGTGCGCGGCGAGGACCCCGCCGGTGCCGACGCGCAGGGCGAGGAGGCCCAGGTCGAGGCGGGAGCGACAGGTGGAGGACGGGGTCGCCGAGGAGAGGGCGGAGCGGGCGATACGGGTGTGTGTGCAGGTCATGTCCCCACCGTCCGGCAGCCCCGCGCCGCCCACCCGGCGCGCGGGCCCATTCGGGTGGCGGGCCCGGCCGCGCGCGACGGCCGGTGGCGGGCCCAGGGGCGCGGTGCGAGCCTGAACGCATGCCCATGCAGACCGCGAAACTCAGTGATCCGGCCGTCCGCGCCTTCGTGTCGGCGCTCAATGCCCACGACCGGGAAGCCTTCCGCGCGGCGCTCGCGCCCGACGCGACGATGGCGGACGACGGCTTCGAACGTGACCTCGCCGACTGGACCGCCCGGGAGATCTTCGACTCCCACGGCCACATGGAGATCGAGAAGGAGACGGCGGGCGGCCGCTCCCTCGTCGCCAGCTACCGCAACGACGCCTGGGGCGAGATGCGCACCAAGTGGACGTTCGACGTGGCGAACGGCAAGGTCGTCCGCTTCGAGACCGGCCAGGCCTGAACATCCGCACGCAGCAACAGGGTTGCCTTCGCGCGCGCTCCAACTCCTAGCGTCGCGCGGCATGGACATCACCACACGCGCCCTCGGCGGCAGCGGCATCCAGGTCAGCGCGCTCGGCTTCGGCTGCTGGGCGATCGGCGGCGAATGGCGGGACACGGACGGCAACCCGCTCGGCTGGGGCCCGGTCGACGACGCGGAGTCGGTCCGCGCCGTGCGGCGCGCCGTCGACCTCGGCGTCACCTTCTTCGACACGGCCGACGCCTACGGCACCGGGCACAGCGAACGCGTCCTCGCCCGCGCCCTCGGCACCCGCCGCGACGACGTCGTCCTCGCCACCAAGTGGGGCAACGTCTTCGACGAGCGGACCAGGACCCTCACCGGCAGCGACGACTCCCCGGCCCACGCCCGGCGCGCCCTGACCGCCTCCCTCACCCGCCTCGGCACCGACCGCATCGACCTCTACCAGTTGCACATCGCCGACGCGGACCCCGAGCGCGCCGCCGCCCTCCGCGACACCTGCGAGGAGTTCGTGCGCGAAGGGCTCGTCCGCGCCTACGCGTGGAGCACCGACGACCCCGAGCGCGCCCGCGTCTTCGCGAAGGGCCCGCACTGCGCCGCCGTCCAGCACCGCTGCAACGTGCTCCAGGACGCCCCCGAACTCCTCGCCCTCTGCGACGAGCTGAACCTGGCGAGCATCAACCGCAGCCCGCTCGCCATGGGCCTGCTCGGCGGCGGCCACGGCACCGGGCGCCGTCTGCCCGCGGGCGACATCCGCAGCGCCCCGCCCGCCTGGCTGCCCGGCTTCGGCGCGGGCGGCGGCGCCGACCCGGACTGGCTGGCCCGCGTCGACGCCCTGCGCTCGGTGCTCACCAGCGGCGGCCGCACCCCCGCCCAGGGCGCGCTCGCCTGGCTGTGGGCGCGCAGCCCGCGCACCATCCCGATCCCCGGCTTCCGCACGGTGGCGCAGGCCGAGGAGAACGCGGGCGCCCTCGCCCACGGCCCGCTCACCCAGGCGGAGCTGGCGCAGGTCGAGCACATCCTGCGCCGCGCGTGACCTCGTACGGCTACGGGATCGGGACCGCGGCCCCGCTCACCCGCACCCGCGGATCGCCGTCCCGCAGCGTCACCGTCAGCTCACCGGGGCGCCCCATGTCGGCGCCCTGGTAGAGGGTCAGCTCGGCCGCCGACGGCACCAGGCCCAGTTCGCGCAGGTACGCGCCGAACGCGGCGGCGGCCGCCCCGGTGGCGGGGTCCTCGACGACGCCGCCCACGGGGAACGGGTCGCGCACGTGGAAGGTGGACGCGTCCTCGCGCCACACCAGTTGGACCGTGGTCAGGTCGAGGCGGTGCATCAGGTTCAGGAGCCGGTCGAAGTCGTAGGAGAGGTCGGCGAGGCGCTCGCGGGTGGCGGCGGCCAGGACGAGGTGGCGGGCGCCCGCGTAGGCGATCCGGGGCGGGAACGCCGGGTCGAGGTCGTCGGTGGGCCAGCCGAGCGCGGCCAGCGCCTCGGTGAGGTCGCCGTCGGAGACGTCCTCCAGGTGCGGGGCGACGCTCGTGAGCGTCCCGCGCAGCACGCCGTCCGCGCGGTCCACCGTGACCGGCACCTCGCCGGCGGGGGTGTGGAACAGGTAGTCCCCGGTGCCGTGGCGCTCCGCGAGGGCGACGGCGGTGGCGACGGTGGCGTGGCCGCAGAACGAGACCTCGGCCTTCGGGCTGAAGTACCGGATCGTGTGAACGTTCTGGTCGCTTCCGGCCGGTCCCGGGGTCACGAACGCCGATTCGCTGTACCCGAGTTCGGCGGCGATCTTCAGCATCTCCGCGTCGTCGAGGGCGGTGGCGTCGAGGACGATCCCCGCGGGGTTGCCGCCCGCCGGGTCGGTGGCGAAGGCGGTGTAGCGCAGCACGGTGTCGGCTGCCGGAACGGTCGTGTGGTCGGTCATGAGGACATGATGCCGCCGGAAGCCGGGAGGGGGCGTCCGGATCCGCGACCCGGACGCCCCCTCCACCCCCCTCGTGATGGTCAGTGGCAGTTGACCGCGCCCGAGCCCCGGCGGTTCCAGGCGCAGGAGTCGAGCTGCGAGCCGTTCGGCTTGATCAGGCGGGCCTTGTCGCCGGTGTTGTTCCACACGTACGAGCCGCGGCCCCAGTAGCGGACGCCCGCCGCGTCGCGGCCCTTGCCGGTGCGGACCTTGACGGTCTTGCCCGAGCCGATCTTGTAGCTGCCGAAGGTGTACGTGTAGCCGGTGTTGTCCTTCAGCTTGTAGCCCTTGAGCTGGATCGTGGAGCGGGAGTTGTTGTGGATGTTCACCCACTCCCCGTTCAGCGAGGCGTTGCTGCGGTTGTCCGAACCGGGGCTGTCGAACTGGATGTACCCGAGGTGCAGCCCGCCCTGGTGCGAGGCGGCGGAGGCCGGGGACGCGGCGAACAGCGAACCGGTCAGGGCGACCGCGGCGAGGGCGGCCGGAGCCGCGGAACGTATGCGCAAGATGCACTCCAAATGTGAAGTTCTCGTGGAGAGGAATTGAGCATACGGGGTGCGGTGTCCGGTTCCGGGGCGGTAGAGGGAATTCCGCTTGTGGAGATTTAGGTCTCAAGCAAGCGCGGCCGCCGACTCAGCCGCGCCCGATGTAGGGCATGTCGGTCGCGATGACGGTCGCGAACTGCACGTTGGCCTCCAGCGGCAGCTCCGCCATGTGCCGCACCGTGCGCGCCACGTCCGCCACGTCCATCACCGGCTCGACCGCCAGCTCCCCGTTGGCCTGCGGAATGCCCGCCCGCATCCGCTCCGTCATGTCGGTCGCCGCGTTGCCGATGTCGATCTGGCCGCAGGCGATCCGGTACGGGCGCCCGTCCAGGGAGAGCGACTTGGTCAGGCCCGTCAGCGCGTGCTTCGTCGCCGTGTACGCGACCGAGCGCGGCCGGGGCGCGTGCGCCGAGACCGAACCGTTGTTGATGATCCGCCCGCCCTGCGGCTCCTGCTCCTTCATCAGCCGGAACGCCGCCTGCGCGCACAGGAACGCCCCGTTGAGGTTGGTGTCGACGACGTGCCGCCACGCCTCGTACGCGAGATCCTCGACCGCCACACCGCCGGGCCCGAACGTCCCCGCGTTGTTGAAGAGCAGATCGAGCCGCCCGAACCGCTCCCGTACGGCGGTGAACAGATTCTCCACGTCACCGGGGTCCGAGACGTCCGTACGGACGGTGAGGGAGTCGGCGCCCGGCGCGAGGGCGGCCGTCTCCGCCAGGGTCTCGGTCCGCCGACCGGCGAGCGCCACCCGCCAGCCGCCGCGCAGCAGCTCCAGGGCGACGGCCCGCCCGATGCCGGACCCGGCCCCCGTGACCACGGCGGTCCGTGTCGCTGTGCTGCTTCCTGCCTCTGATGTGCGCTGATCGTCCATGGGGCCGCAGCGTACGGGCGACGGGACCACCGGGAGATCATCGATCCGCCATGTGGCTGTTGTGTACGCGACAGTCGAGCGTCGTCCCGTGCCACTCGAATTCCCCTGAGACCGCACGACAGCAGCAGCATTCAGGGGAGGGGCTCCATGTCGCACGCACCCCAGCACGCACCCGAACTCCGTGTCGCCGCCCAGCATCTGGGCCGTCGGCGCTTCCTCACTGTCGCCGGCGCCGCCGCGGCGCTAGCCTTCAGTGTGAACCTGCCCGCCGCGGGCACCGCGGCCGCCGCCGAGCTGGACGCCCGCAAGGTGACCAGCGACCCCTTCACCCTCGGTGTCGCCTCGGGCGACCCCCTGCCCGGCTCCGTCCTGCTGTGGACGCGCCTCGCACCCAAACCGTACGAGACCGGCGGCGGGCTGCCCGCCGCACGCGTCGAGGTCCGCTGGGAGCTCGCCCAGGACGAGCGCTTCCGCCGCGTCGTCAGACGCGGCACCACGACCGCGCACCCGGAGTTCGACCACTCCGTGCACGTCGAGGTCGACAACCTCGCGCCCGGCCGCGTCTACTACTACCGCTTCCGCGTCGGGAACCACCTCAGCGAGACCGGCCGTACCCGCACGGCGCCCGCCGCCGCGAGCCACGTCTCCGAGCTGACCCTGGCCGCCGTCTCCTGCCAGGCGTACCACGACGGCTACTTCACCGCCTACAAGCACCTCGCCGAGGACGACGTCGACGTCGTCCTCCACCTCGGCGACTACCTCTACGAGTACGCCGTCAACTCGGCCGGCGGCGCCCGCAAGTACACCGACCGCGTCCTCCCCGACCTCTTCAACCGGGAGACCGTCACCCTGGAGGACTACCGGCTGCGCTACGCCCTCTACAAGTCCGACCCGGACCTGCGGGCCGCGCACGCCGCGCACCCCTTCGTCGTCACCTGGGACGACCACGAGGTCGAGAACAACTACGCCGACGACATCTCCGAGAACAACGACCCGCCGACCGAGTTCCTGCTGCGCCGCGCCTCCGCGTACCGCGCGTACTGGGAGAACCAGCCGCTGCGCCGCCCCCAGTTGCCCACCGGCCCCGACGCGCGCCTCTACCGCCGCCTGATCTGGGGCCGCCTCGCCCAGTTCGACATCCTCGACACCCGCCAGTACCGCTCCGACCAGGCGTACGGCGACGGGGCGCACGTGCCGGGACCCGAGTCGGACGACCCGGCGCGCACCCTCACCGGCGCCACCCAGGAGCGCTGGCTCATCGACGGCTGGCGCCGCTCCCGCGCCCTGTGGAACGTCGTCCCGCAGCAGGTCACCTTCTCCGAGCGCAAGCTCGACCTCAACGCGCAGGCCAAGCTCTCCATGGACGCGTGGGACGGGTACCGGGCCTCGCGCCGGCGCGTGCTCGACGGGGCGAAGGCGGCGCGCGTCGAGAACCTGATGGTCCTCACCGGTGACGTCCACGTCGGGTACGCCTTCGACATCAAGGACGACTTCGCCGACCCCGCGTCGCGCACCCTCGGCACCGAGATCGTCGCCACGTCCATCGCCTCCGGCAAGGACGGGTCCGAGCGGCCCGCGAACTGGGACACGTACATGCGGGCCAATCCGCACCTGAAGTTCTACAACGGGCGGCGCGGGTACGTCACCGTGGACCTGGGCGAGCATTCGGCCCGCGCCGACTTCAAAACGGTCCCGCTCATCTCGGTCCCCGGGGCGCCGATCAGCACGGCGGCCTCTTTCGTGACCGAGGTCGGCAACCAGGGCCTCCGTCCTGCGTGATCCGGTCGACGCGGGCCGCGGCCCGGTGGGGGCTGGTCGCGCAGTTCCCCGCGCCCCTGAGATGCGCACTTCGTGCGCCATCTCAGGGGCGCGTCACGGGGTACGTCGTGGGGGGAAGGCGCGGCGAAGCCGCAGGCCTTCGGGGGCGCGGGGAACTGCGCGAGCGGCCACGACGAAAGCCGCGCCCGACAGCCGGACGAAATGCCGCACGCAGTGCGCATGCAGGGGCGCGGGGAACGGCGCGACCAGCCACGACACGACCCGCACCCGGCAACGAAACCGCTCACCCCTCCCCGGGATACCGCACCCCCACAACCCCCCGCACCCGATCCAGGGTCCGCATGACCGCCAGGGAAGAAGAGAGCGGCACAAGCGGCGACTCCGTGTCCCCGGCCCGGATCCGCCCCATCACCTCGAGCGCCTCGTGCCGCAGCGAGTCCCGGGGCCCGTCCTCCGGCGCCGCCTCGAACAACTCCGGCTCTCGCCCGTCCCGGTGCAGAACAAACCGCTCCGGGTAGAAGAACCCCGCCGGTACGTCGATCCGCCCCGCGGAACCCGTCACCGACGCGGTCACCCCCGTACCCGAGTTGATCGCACAGTGCAGCAGCGCCTGCGCCCCGCTCGCCCAGGACAGCAGCATCCCGGTCTGCAGATCCACGCCCTCCTCGGAGAGCACCGCCCGCGCGGTGACCTCGGCCGGCTCCCCGAGCAGCAGATGCGCGAACGACACCGGGTACACCCCGAGATCCAGGGTCGCACCGCCCCCCTGGGCCGGGTCCCGCAACCGGTGCGCGGGCGGGAACGGACCGGCGAGCCCGAAGTCGGCCTGCACGGTGCGGACCTCACCGACGGCGCCGTCGTCGACGAGCGCCTTGAGCCGCCGGATCAGCGGATTGCAGTACATCCACATGGCCTCCATCAGGAAGACGCCCCGCGCCCGCGCGAGCGTGACCAGCTCCTCCGCCTCCCGCGCGTTCAACGTGAACGCCTTCTCGCACAGCACCGCCCGCCCCGCCTCCAGACAGAGCCCGGCGGCGGCACGGTGCGCGGAGTGCGGCGTGGCCACGTAGATCACGTCGAGGGAGTCGTCGGCGGCGAGGGAGGCCCAGTCGCCGTAGGCGCGCTCGATCCCGAACCGTTCGGCGAACGCCTTCGCGGATCCCTCGCTGCGTGAGGCGACGGCCGCGACCTCGGCGTCGGGCAGGTCGAGCAGGGCGCCCGTGAAGGACGCGGCGATGCCGCCCGTCGAGAGGATTCCCCACCGCACGCGCCGCGCTGCCATCTCTTGCCCACCTCGGATGTTGGTCTCGACCGCTCCGCCGAGCTGAGAGCATAGGTAATCGCACGTACGGCCGGGAGAGACGAAAGGGATCGAGGAGCGACGAGTGGGCAACGGGACGGCGGAGAGCAGAAGTACGGGAAGCACCCCGGAGACGACGCACACCACGAAGTCCCCGCAGGCCACCTCATCCAAGAGCCCAACTCCCGCCCCCGGCGCGGCGGTTCGCACCGGCCTTCTCGTCACCCTCGTGCTCGGCGGCCTCACCGCCGTCCCGCCGCTGTCCATGGACATGTACCTCCCGGCCCTGCCCGAGGTCACCGGCGCCCTGCACACCTCCGCCGCCACCGCCCAGCTCACGCTCACCGCGTGCCTGACGGGCATGGCGCTCGGCCAGCTCGTCGTCGGACCCATGAGCGACAAGTGGGGGCGGCGCAGGCCGCTGATGATCGGCCTGTTCGTCTACGTCGTCGCCACCGCGATCTGCGCGCTCGCCCCGAACGCCGCGCTGCTCGTCGCCTTCCGTCTGCTCCAGGGCCTCGCGGGCGCGGCGGGCATCGTCATCGCCCGCGCGGTCGTGCGCGACCTCTACGACGGCGCGGCGATGGCCCGCTTCTTCTCCACGCTGATGCTGATATCGGGCGTCGCCCCGATCGTCGCGCCGCTGATCGGCGGCCAGATCCTGCGCGTCACGGACTGGCGCGGCGTCTTCGTCGTCCTCACCCTCATCGGCATCGCGCTCACCGCGATCGTCGGCAAGTTCCTCCCGGAGACGCTGCCGCCGGAGCGGCGCCACTCGGGCGGCACCGTCGAGGCCCTGCGCACCATGCGCGCGCTCCTCGCCGACCGTGTCTTCACCGGGTACATGGTCGCGGGCGGCTTCGCCTTCGCCGCGCTGTTCGCGTACATCAGCGCCTCGCCGTTCGTGATCCAGGAGATCTACGGGGCGTCGCCCCAGACGTTCAGCCTGCTGTTCGGGCTGAACTCGGTCGGCCTGATCGCCGTCGGCCAGCTCAACGGCAAGGTGCTCGTCGACCGCGTCAGCCTCGACAAGGTCCTCGCGGTCGGCCTGGCCCTGATCGTGCTCGCCGCCGCCTTCCTCCTCCTCGTCGCGACGGGCGTGCTCGGCGACCCGGACGGCCTCGGCATCGTCCCCGTGGCCGCCGGACTCTTCGTCCTCATGGCCTCGATGGGCCTCGCCCTGCCCAACACCAACGCGCTCGCCCTCCTGCGCACCTCGCACGCCGCCGGTTCCGCCTCCGCACTGCTCGGCACGTCGTCGTTCCTGATCGGCGCGGTCGCCTCCCCGCTGGTCGGCATCGCGGGCGAGCGCACGGCGGTGCCGATGGCCGTGGTGCAGCTCTCCTGCGGCCTGGCGGCGGCCGTCGCCTTCGTGGCACTGTGCCGCCCGTGGCAGCGCGCGGCCAGAGCGACCGAGGAGGTGACGGAGGTCTGAGCTCCCCACGACTGCGCCACGGCACCCCCGAGCGGGCGGGCCTGCGCACCGCCGAGATCGCCCGCCTCGTCCGCGACGTGCGCGCCCTCCCCGAGGGACCGCGCCCCTGGTGCGCGGGCGCCGTCCTGCTCGCCGGGCGCGGTCCGGTCCTCGCCGCCGAGGCCGCCACCGGCTGGGCCGTGCGCTACGCGGCGTACGACGAGGAGGCCGACCGGGGCGTGGAGCTGCCGCCCGAGGACCGCGTCCCGATGACCCTCGACACCGTCTTCGACCTGGCCTCGCTGACCAAGCTCTTCACCACGGCCGCCGCCGTCCAGCAGATCGAGCGCGGCACCCTCGGCATCGACGCCCGGGTCGGCGCCTACCTCCCCGAGTTCACCGCCGCCTCCCGCCACGACATCACCGTCCGGCAACTCCTCACCCACACCTCGGGCCTGCGCCCGGAACTCCCGCTGTACGAGGCCCCGGACGCGGCGGCGCGGCTCGCGCTCCTGCGCGCCGAGGCCCCCTCCTCACCGCCGGGGGAGTACCGCTACTCCGACCTGAACATGCTGCTGCTCCAGCACCTCCTGGAACGCCTCACGGGTCGCCCGTTCGACGCCCTCGTCCGCGACGGCATCACCCGCCCCCTCGGCATGGCCGCGACCTCCTTCGGACCGCGGCCGGGCGCCGCCGCCACCGAGGACCAGCGCCGCCCCTGGGCCAAGGCCGACCGCGGCATGGTGCGCGGCGAGGTCCACGACGAGAACGCCTGGGCGCTCGGCGGCGTCGCCGGTCACGCGGGCCTGTTCTCCACCGCGTACGACCTGGCGGTCCTGTGCCGCACCCTCCTCAACGGCGGCTCCTACGGCACCGCCCGCATCCTCGGCCCCGACTTCGTCGACCTGATGCTGACGGCGCCGGGCCTCGGCTTCCGCGTCGACCAGCCCTCCTTCATGGGCGAGCTGGCGGGCGCCGGGGCGGCGGGCCACACCGGCTTCACGGGGACGTCCCTGGTCCTGGACCCGGTGAGCGACACCTTCCTCGTCCTCCTGGCCAATACGGTCCACCCGCGCCGCCGCCCCGCCGACAACGGCCCGCGCGCGGCGGCGGCGACCCGGCTCGCCCGCGCGGTCACGGGCCCGCCCGGTTCGTGACGCCCGGCACCTTAAAATCGTCGGGTGAACGCCCCGACCCACCCCACCTCGCACTCCGCGCCCACCGACCCCGCCGAGACCCTGCGCGCCGCGCTCGCCGGGCTCCTCGACGGGCTGCCGCCCACCCAGGCGGCGCGCGCCGTGGAGCGGCTGATCGCGAACTACCGGGGCACCACCCCGACCGACGCGCCGATCCTGCGCGACCGGGCGGACGTGGCGGCGTACGCGGCGTACCGGATGCCGGCCACGTTCGAGGCGGTCGCGAGCGGCCTCGACGCGCTCGCCGCCGCCGCGCCCGCCGACTGGGCGCCCTCCGGCCACCTCGACATCGGCGGCGGCACCGGCGCGGCGGTCTGGGCGGCCCGCGCGGTGTGGCCGGCGCCGCGCCCGACGACGGTCCTCGACTGGTCGGAACCCGCACTGGCGCTGGGCCGCGAACTGGCGTCGGCCGACCCGCAGTTGACCAGCGACGTCCACTGGGAACGCGCCCGCATCGGCACGGGCGGCCCCCTGGATCCCACGGGCCTGGTGACGATCTCGTACGTCCTGAAGGAGCTGACGGCCGCCGACCGCGCGGCCGTGGTCGACGCCGCCGCCGGGGCCGCGACCGAGGCCGTCGTCGTCATCGAGCCCGGCACGCCCGACGGCTACACCCGGATCATCGAGGCCCGCGACCGCCTCGTCGCGGCGGGCTTCCACGTCGCGGCCCCCTGCCCGCACAGCGACCGCTGCCCGATCGTCCCCGGCGAGGACTGGTGCCACTTCTCGGCCCGGGTCAGCCGCTCCTCCCTGCACAGGCAGGTCAAGGGCGGCTCACTGGCGTACGAGGACGAGAAGTTCTCCTACGTCGCGGCGACCCGCTTCCCCCCGGCCCCGGCCCCGTCCCGAGTGGTCCGCCGCCCCCAGATCCGCAAGGGCCAGGTACTCCTGGACCTGTGCGTACCGGAGGTGGCCCTGACCAGAACGACGGTGACGAAGAAGCATGGGGAGGAGTACAAGCGGGCACGCAATGTGAACTGGGGCGACGAATGGCCCCGACAGGGGCGCGGGCTGTATCGATTTGCGGCTCCGCCGCGTGGGCGCGACCAGCCACGATGAACCGCTGTCCGCCAACGACCCCCGCGCCCCACGGCGATGGGGCAATCCGGCTCAGCGAAGCTCAAGCGTGCAGCACTTCACACTCCCGCCCCCCTTCAAAAGCTCGGACAGATCCATGGGAACCGGCACAAACCCCCGCTCCCTGAGCGCCGAGAACAACCCGGCGGCAGCCTGCGGCAGAAGCACATGCCGCCCGTCCGAAACCGAGTTCAACCCAAAGGCGACCGCGTCGGCCTCATCGGCGATCAGCGCGTCGGGAAACAACCGCCGCAGCACTCCCTGACTACCCGCCGAGAACGCCGGCGGGTAGTACATGACCTCGTCGCACCGGTCGTCGAGAACGGCGAGCGCCGTGTCCAGGTGGTAGAAGCGCGGGTCGACGAGGTCGAGCCCGATGACGGGCCGCCCGAACACCTCCTGCGCCTCGCCGTGCGAGAGCGGCGAGGCGCGGAACCCGCGCCCGGCGAGGACATAGGAGGCGGTGACGGCGAAGTCCCCCTCGCCTTCGTTGACGTGGACGGGTTCGTGCACGTCGGCGTAGCCGTGGGAGCGGAACCAGGCGAGGTGGGCGGCGGCCTCGCCGGCCCGCTCCGGGTAGGCGAACCGCGCCCCGAGGACCCGCCCGTCGACGACGGTCGCGCCGTTGGCCGCGTAGACCATGTCGGGGAGTCCGGGCAGCGGGTCGAGCACCTCGACGGTGTGGCCGAGGGAGCGGTACCGGTCGCACAGGTCCTCCCACTGCGCGACGGCGAGCGGGACGTCGACGGGTTTCGCCGGGTCCATCCACGGATTGATCGAGTAGGTGACCTTGAAGTGTGCCGGTGGGCACATCAGATAGCGCCGGGGTGTGGCGCGTCGTTCGACGGAACACCCGGGAGACTGCTCACGCAATGAGGGCTCCTCACCACCGCAGGGGTCTGGTGCGCCCATGGTGCGGTCGGAGGAGCCCTCTCGGCTGTGAACCGAACGGGTGGTTCACGGCCCGGATTCACCGGGTGGTGTCGGTGTCGCGCCTCTCCTGCAACTTCCGCAACAACTCCCGCTTCTGCGCCACGGGATCGGTGCCCCCGCCCACCTGTCCGCCCCGGCCGCCGCCGCGCAGCGCCTTGCGGGAGAGGTGACGGCGCGTGCCGCCGACGCCCAGCATGCCGCCTGCTCCGCCTCGGGTCATGGTCCGCCTCTTTCCTCTTCGTCGGGTGTCGGGCCGACTGCCTGACGTGGTCCACTCTGAACGAGACGTATCGTCTTGTCAAGCATTTTCGAGACGGTACGTCTCGCCTCGCTCGCTGCTACATTCGAACCATGTCCGCTACCCCCAGTCGCGCCCAAGCCCAGGCCCAGGGCCAGAAGAAGACGGCCCCCGACTCCGCCCGCCGCAGCGAGCGCTCGCGCCGGGCGATCTACGACGCCGCACTCGCCCTGGTCGGGGAGATCGGCTACCCCCGTACGACCATCGAGGGCATCGCCGCCCGCGCCGGTGTCGGCAAGCAGACGATCTACCGCTGGTGGGGCTCGAAGGCGCAGGTGCTCATGGAGGCGTTCATCGACCTCAACGAGCGGAACCAGCAGGCCGCCGCCGAACACCACCCCGACGTGCCGCTCAACCCGGTCGCCCTGCCCGACACCGGCGACCTGGAGGCCGACCTCAAGATCGTGCTCCGCGCCACCGTCGACGAACTCCTCGACCCCCGCTTCGACGCCCCGGCCCGCGCGCTCGCCGCCGAGGGCGTCGCCAACCGCGACTTCGCCCGCGAGTTCGTCGCCAAGCTCCTCATGCCGGGCCTGGAGCTGTACGCCGCCCGGCTGCGCGCCGCGCAGGACGCGGGCCAGGTCCGCGCCGACGTCGACCCCGAGATCGCCCGCGACCTGTTCTCGGGCCCGCTCGCCCAGCGCTGGCTCCAGGAGACGGGCCCGCTCGACCACGCCTACGCCGACCGCCTCGTCGAGTACGCCCTCTACGGGATCAGCGCCCGCCCCCAGGAGCGGTAGCCGCGACCATGGACGTGGCCGCGAGCAGGCCCGGCGCGTCCGTGATCACCCCGTCGCAGCCGAGCCGCAGCACCCGGTCGCGGTCCCCGGGCGTGTTCACGGTGTGCGCCCACACGTGCGGCACCCCGGAGCGCACCGCCCGCAGGAGGTCGGCGTCGCGGGCCGTGTGATCCATGTCCAGGACGTCGACGTACGCGGCCCAGCGCCGGGGCCGGTCGGTCCGCATCTGCCGCGCCGAGCGCCACACCTGCGTGACCAGGCCGAGCCGGTGCGCGCGCTCGGCGACGGCCGGGCGGTTGGAGTTGACGAGCACCGAGCGGGTCAGGCCCCGTACCCGGATCAGCCGGGCAAGACCGGTCAGGGAGCGCGGGTCCTTCGCCTCCAGCATCAGCACGGTCCGGCCGCCGAACCGGTCGAGGACCTCCGCGACGGTCGGCGGCCGCTCCCGGGGCCAGTGACCCGGCAGCGACGCGTCGGGCCGCAGCCGCACGCCCTCCCAGGCCGCCCGGTCCAGCGCCGCCACCGGGCCGTGCGCGGTGGTGGTGCGGTCCAGGGTCGCGTCGTGCAGGACGACGAGCGTGCCGTCGCGCAGCATCCGCGTGTCGAAGTCGAGGACTCGCGCGCTGCCCCGTACGAAGGCGGCGGCGAGGCCCGCCATGCTGTTCTCCGGCACCTCCAGGGCGCCGCCGCGGTGCGCGGTGTATGTGATTCGGGGCAGCGAGTCCACGGTGAGCGGTCCCGCGCCCCGGCCGAGCGCCGGCGCGAAGGCCAGGACGGTCAGGGAGAGCGCGCCGGTGAGCACGGTGACCGGCACGGTTCTCGCGGCGAGGGCGGCCATGGCAACCATGCCGACCACCGTAGGTCCGTAAATGCATACAAACAGGGCAATGACACCCTGTGGCCCCTTCGGACGCGGGATGGTGGGACCATGGTGGTCCGGGTATCAACCGGCACCCGGCTCGACGGCGATGGTGTGGCAAGGGGATAGATGGGCGCGGAGCACGGTGACAGCGCACGTTCGGGCCTGAACAGGTTCACCCGGTGGCTGAGGTCGGGCCGGGGCCCGAAGGAGAGCCCGACGGACGTGGACCGCGAATCCCTGCTGCTCGCCGCTGCCGCCGCCGGACTGCCGCTCGCCCCGGCCGCCCACCCCGTCGACTACCGATGTTCGTGCAACCGCATCGGCTGTCCGACCCCCGGCCGCCACCCCGTCTCCTTCGCCTGGCAGACCCAGTCCACGACGGACCGCGCGCAGATCGAGCGCTGGGCCCGGCACCAGCCGCAGGCCAACTTCATCACCGCGACCGGCATGGTCCACGATGTCCTGGACGTACCGGTCGAGGCGGGGCGCGAGGCGCTGGAGCGCCTGCTGTCGACCGGCGTCGACGTCGGCCCCGTAGCCGTCTCCGGCGGCGACCGCATGCTCTTCTTCACGGCGACGCGCGGCACGCCCGAGGACGAGGACGAGTGGTGGCCCTGCGAGCTGGACTGCCACCCCGAGACGATGGACGAACACCCCGGCCTGCGCTGGCACTGCCGCGGCTCCTACGTCCTGGTGCCCCCGGCCCGGCTCCCCGGCGACCGCACGGTCGACTGGCTGCGCGGCCCCGAACACCCGCTGCCCGACCCGCTCACCCTCCTGGAACCCCTGACGGACGCCTGCGCCCGCCACGCGGGAGCGGAACCGACCTACGAGTCGGCCTGGCCCTAGGGGTCCCTAAGAGCCTGTCTTTGAACCCCCGCCTGCGCCCCGACGCCCGGCACGCACGCTCGCCGCTGCGCCCGCGCTTCGCGCGGACGACGGGGGTTCAAAGACAGGCTCTAAGACCCCTCGGCGGTGGTGATCCCCTCGACCCGGTTCAGGACCTGGACACCCTCTCCGGTGCCGGATCCGACCAGGGCCGTCTGGTTGGACACGAACCCGTACGTCACCGACTGCTTCGCGTCCCCGGTCATCAACGCCTTCACACTGGGGCTGATCGCCGGAAGGTCGCTGCCCGCGAACGCGGTCTGCTTCTCGTAGCGCCGTGTCACGAAGAAGACGAGCGCCCCGCCGTCCTCGGTGCGCAGCGCGAGCGGCGCGTAGTCGCCGGACGTGAGCGGCTCGTCGATGAACTGCGTGGCCAGGCCGGGCCGCGTGGCGTTCTTCTTCCGCGCCGCGCGCCACTCGGAGGTGTAGGGCCCGGCCGCGAACCCGTCCCCGCCGTCCTTGAGGTAGGCGGCGTACTTCTTGCTCAGGTCGGCGGGGCGCATCGCGAGCTTGTCGTCGTCGGCGGCGACGGCCTCGGCCCAGCCGTCCGCGTCCTTCTTGAACTTGGGGAGGGTGTTGCCGTGGAACACGGTCAGGTAGGAGACCGCCCATGGCTCGTCGACGTCGTCGCGGGTGAACACCATGACCCAGCGGGAGTCCGTGACGCGGTTGTTGGCGCTGTCGGTGACGAACCAGCGCGGCCAGCCGGCCTTCTTCGGGATGGTGAAGTGCGAGTCGGTGAGTTCGAGCGGCTTGTAGTTCGGGTTGCCCTGCGGGTCCACCGCGCGGCCCGCCTTCAGCTTGGCCGCGTCGATGGCGCCGAGCGCCCCGGTGACGTACTTGGCGTCGGCCGTGCGGTCGTACTTCTCGTCCGCCTTGTTGTAGGCGGTGACGAAGGTGTCCAGCGCGCGTGCGGCCTGCGCCTTCGTGGTCGTGGGCACGATTTCGAGCTCCCCGTGCACGGTCACGCAGCCGCTCGCCGTGAGGGACAGCACGACTGCCGCCGCCGCTGCCGCGACAGGTCTGCCGAGCCCGATCCTGACCTCGCTCATGACGTTGCTCTCACCTTCCCCTTCCCGGGGCGGAACCCTACCGGGAAGAGGGGGCGCCCACTGCCTCGCCCCTGCGGGACAGCAGCCCGGGCGGGGCGAGGAAGAGGGCCAGGGTCGGCACCAGGTACACACACCAGACGACGACCTGGAGGACCGTCGGGTCCGGCTGGAAGTTGAGGACGCCCTTCAGGAGCGTGCCGAGCCAGCCGTCGGGGGCGATGGTGGAGCTGATGTCGAACGCCAAGTTGTTCAGACCGCCGATGAAGTCGGCCTCCTGGAGGTCGTGGAAGCCGTACGCGAGGACGCCCGCGGCGACGACGACCAGCATGGCGCCGGTCCACGTGAAGAACCTCGCCAGGTTGATGCGCAGGGCGCCCCGGTAGAACAGCCAGCCGAGCAGCACCGCCGTGGCGAGGCCGAGGAGTGCGCCGACCACCGGTTCGACCGTGCCGTTGTCGGTGGCGTGCACCGCCGTCCACACGAACAGGGACGTCTCCAGACCCTCCCGGCCGACGGCGAGGAACGCGGTGACGACGAGCGCGGCCGTGCCCGCGCTCAGCGCCGTGTCCAGCTTCCCGTGCAGCTCGCGCTTGAGGTGCCGGGCGGTGCGCCGCATCCAGAACACCATCCACGTCACCAGGCCCACGGCGATGATCGACAGCGAGCCGCCGAGCGCCTCCTGCGCCTTGAACGTCATCTCCTGCGAGCCGAACTCCAGGGCCGCGCCGAACGCGAGCGCCAGGAACACGGCGACACCGATGCCCAGCCATACGGGCTTCAGCGCGTCCCTGCGCTCCGTCTTCACCAGGTAGGCGATGAGGATGCAGACGACGAGGCTGGCCTCAAGGCCCTCGCGCAACCCGATCAGATAGTTCGCGAACATGTCACGCCCCGCCCTTGGTGCTCGCCGTGTCGTCGAAGAGGCCGCGGCCCCACCAGTCCTTGCTGTCCCGCACACCCGGCGGCACCGCGAACACCGCGGACCCCACGTGCTGGATGTACTCGTTGAGCGCGTCGTGCGCCGCAAGGCGCCGCTGCACCGGGATGAACCCCGTGCGCGGGTCCTTCTGGTACGCGAGGAAGAACAGCCCCGCGTCCAGGCGCCCGAGGCCGTCCGTACCGTCGGTGAAGGAGTAGCCGCGGCGCAGGAGCGTCGCCCCGTCGTTCGTGTCGGGGTGCGCGAGCCGCACGTGCGCGTCCGGCTTCATCGCCTTCAGGAACGGCTCGTCGCGCTCCTTCGCCTTGCCGACGGGCGCGCCCTCGCCCTTGTCGCGGCCGAACACGTCCTCCTGCTCCTGGAGCGAGGTGCGGTCCCACGTCTCGATGTTCATCCGGATCCGCCGGGCGACGAGGTAGGAGCCGCCCTTCATCCACCCGGCGCCGTCGCCGCCGTCCGCCCATACGTGCGCGTCGAGCCGCTTCGTGTCCGTCCCCGCGATGTTGCGGGTGCCGTCCTTGAAGCCCATCAGGTTACGAGGGGTCTGCGCGTCCGGGGTCGTCGACGACGTCTTGCCGAAGCCGAGCTGCGACCAGCGGATGGCGACCTTGCCGAAGCCGATGCGGGCCAGGTTGCGGATCGCGTGCACGGCGACCTGCGGATCGTCCGCGCACGCCTGCACGCACAGGTCACCGCCGCTGCGCGTCCTGTCGAGGTTGTCGCCGGGGAACTTCGGCAGCTCCACCAGCGCGGCGGGCCGCTTGTCGGCGATCCCGAACGCCTTCCCGTACGTCGCGAAGAGGGACGGCCCGAAGCCGATGGTCAGCGTCAGCCGGGACGCCTTGAGGCCGAGCGCCTCGCCGGTGTCGTCCGGCGGCGCCTCGGCGAGCCCGCCGTACGCGCCGTCGCCGACCGGCCGCCCCTCGGTCATCAGGGCGGCGGCCTCCGTCCAGTCCTTGAGGAGCTGCACGAACGCGTCGCGGTCGTCGGTCTTCACGTCGAACGCGGCGAAGTGCAGCCGGTCCTGCACCGCTGTGGCGATCCCGGCCTGGTGCTCGCCGTAGAACGGTACGGGGCCGCCCGACTCCGCGGCGGGCTCCATGGCGTCACCGTCGGAGCTGACCAGGGCGACGGCGCCGCCCGCGGCCACGGCACCCAGCGCGAGCCCGGCGCCCCCGGCGGTGAGCAGCGAACGCCGGGACGGAGCCGGGGAGTTCGTGTTCTGGTTGTCCATGGATGCCTACTTGACGACGGCCGCGGCCAGCTTCGACAGCGGCTCCGCGAGCGCGTTGACGGCGTCGGACAGCTCCTTGCGGTCCGCCTTGCCGACCTTGTC
Source organism: Streptomyces sp. NPDC046939 (assembly GCF_040644575.1). Taxonomy (NCBI): domain Bacteria; kingdom Bacillati; phylum Actinomycetota; class Actinomycetes; order Kitasatosporales; family Streptomycetaceae; genus Streptomyces; species Streptomyces sp. NPDC046939. The sequence continues at coordinate 124,717 of NZ_JBEYWV010000010.1, read as the reverse complement.
GTAGGAGACGAACGTGTACGCGTCCGGGTCTGTGTTCTTGTCCGTGCGGTAGGTGGCGAGGAGCTTGTCGAGCGCGGCGAACTGCTTGTCCAGTTCCTTGGTCAGGGCGGCGTCGTTGGCCGAGGCGACGGGCTTGAGCAGGTCGTACGCCTTCTCCGCGCCCTCGACGTTGCCCTTGAAGTCGACGAGGTCGGTGTGCGAGTAGCGCTCCTCCTCACCGGTGACCTTGCCGGTGGCGACCTCGTCGAGGAGTTCCTTGGCGCCGTTGGCCATCGAGGTCGGGGTGATCTCGGCCTTGCCGACGCGCTGCTGCCAGCTCGCGAGGTCCTTGTCGAGCTGGGTGGCGAGGGCCTTCTCCTCGGCGCCGATCTTCTTGTCCTGCCAGAGCGCCTTCTCCAGACGGTGCCAGCCGGTCCACTTCTGGCCCTCTTCGAGGCCGTCGGCGCGGGCGTCGGTCTTCGGGTCGATGTTGCCGAAGGACTCGGCGACCGGCTCGGTGCGCTCCCAGCCGATGCGGGAGACGGCGTACGCCTTCTTCGCCGCGTCCAGATCACCCGCGCGGACGGCGTCGGTGAACGTCTTGACGCGGGGCAGCGTCGCGTCGGCCTGCTCCTGCGCGTACGCCCGGTAGTCGGCGACGGCCTTGTCCAGGCGCGGGTCGCGCTTGGCGGCGGCCTTGCCGCCGGTGACCTTCACGTCCTGGCGGTGGCCCTTGCCCTTCATGCCGGGGATGCAGGCGATGCGGTAGTCGCCGCTCTTCACCTCGGCGGTCAGGGTGTGCCGGGTGCCGGGGCCGATGTTCTCGCGCTCGGAGACGATGCGGTCGTCGGGGAAGAGGATCTCGACCTCGGTGACGCGCGAGCCCTTGTTCTCGACGGCCAGTTCGACGTGCCCGGCGGGGAACTCGGTCTTCGCCACCTCGCAGCCGTCGTCGGTGGCGGTGACCTTGATGGCGCCGGAGCCGCCCTTGGCGTCGCTCTTCTCGGTGCAGCCCGTGACGGCGGTCAGGGCCGCCACCGTGGCGACGGCGGTGGCGACGGAGAGACGGACGGCTCGCATGCGGGCTCCAGAGGGGAATGCACAGCTCGTGCACAGAACAGGTGCTAAGGCGGCCCTAACTTATATGAGGCTTCCCTTAGTGCTACCCGCTCGTCCCGTGATTCACCTCTCATCGAAACCACCTGGTCACAGCGGGGAGACAAGCGACCCTCGGACGACCCAGGGAACGGTCAAGCAGCGGTCAAGGACGCTCTTTCCCGTGCGGCCCCGCATGGTTCACTGCCCCCGTGGACTACGACGTACTGAACGTGTTCTGCGGCCCCGACGGCGGCCACGGCAACCGGCTCGCGGTCGTGCGCGAGGGCGCCCGGATGCCCGACCGCGCCCGGCGCCAGGCCTTCGCGGGCGAGCTGGGCCTCAGCGAGACGGTGTTCGTCGACGACCCCGAGCGCGGCGTCCTGGACATCTACACCCCGACCCTGCGCCTGCCCTTCGCCGGACACCCGTGCGTCGGCGCGGCCTGGCTGCTCGACGTGCCCGAACTCGTCGTGCCCGCGGGCGTCGTCACCACCCGCCTCGACGGGGAGTTCACCTGGATCGAGGCCCGCCCCGAATGGGCGCCGCCGCGCACCCTGCGCCGGTACGGCTCGGCGGCCGAGGTCGATGCCCTGCCCGTGCCCCCTCCGGGAGAGTGGATTTACGCCTGGGCCTGGGAGGACGAGGCCGCGGGCCGGGTACGGGCCCGCGCCTTTCCCGGCCGGAACGACGGCATCGAGGAGGACGAGGCGACGGGCGCGGCGGCCCTCCTCCTGACGGCCCACTTGGAGCGCGCCCTGAACATCAGACAGGGCAGAGGCTCCCAACTCCTGACGGCACCTCAGCCGGAGGGATGGATCGAGGTGGGCGGCAGGGTCGGACTGAGCGACTGAAGCCGATCCGCACATTCAAGCCCCTCCGGCGATTGAGGAGCGGGGTCCGGGGCAGAGCCCCGAGACGGCAACCCCTACGCGGCGGCGGAGAACTCCTCACCCAGAGCCCGAAAAACCCCGGTGTTCAAAGCGAACGCGGCCTTGCACTCAGCAATGACCCGCTGCTTCTCCAACTCGTCCACCTGAATCCCGTCGAGCAACTCGCGATACCCCCGCTTGAACGCCGCCGGGTTCCCGACCCGCTCGAACACATAGAACCGCACACCGTCGCCCTTGCGCGCGAACCCCCACGTCCGCTCGGCCTTGTCCCGGATGATCTGACCGCCGGAGAGATCGCCGAGGTAGCGGGTGTAGTGGTGGGCCACGTACCCGGCCGGCCAGGAGGCGACGCACTCCTCGATGCGCGCCGCGTACGCCTCAGTGGCGGGCAGCGCGGAAACCGTGTCCCGCCAGTCGTCACCGCGCAGGTGCCGCAGGTCCCGCTCCAGTTCGGGCAGGCGCTCCAGCTCGGGCTGGATGAACGGTCCGGCGACGGGGTCGTCGGCCAGCCGTTCGGCGCCGCTCTCCAGGGCCCGGTAGACGAACCACAGTTGCTCCGTGTACCGCGTGTAGGCGTCGACGCCGAGCGCGCCGCCGAGCAGGTCGCTCATGAACGTCGACGTCTCGGCCTCGGTGTGCTGCTCGTGCGACGCGGTGCGGATGAGAGTGGAGAACGAGGGATCCATGCAAGGCCTCCGCCGACGGGGTCTAGGTAGGTTAGCCTTACCTAACATAACAGCTTTCCCGACATGCTGTCGGTAAAAAGGTACCCGCTTTCTTGATCGGGAACGCCAGGAGCCCGCCCCGGTCGTCGGGGCGGGCTCCTGAGCAGGGCGTCGGCGGCGCTACGGCAGCGTGAGGATCTCCGTCCCCGTCTCCGTCACCACCAGCGTGTGCTCGAACTGGGCCGTGCGCCTGCGGTCCTTGGTGACGACCGTCCAGCCGTCCTCCCACATGTCGTACTCGTGGGTGCCGAGCGTCAGCATCGGCTCGATCGTGAACGTCATGCCGGGCCGGATGACGGTCGTCGCGTGCGGGCTGTCGTAGTGCGGGACGATCAGGCCGGAGTGGAACGACGTGTTGATGCCGTGGCCGGTGAAGTCGCGGACGACGCCGTAGCCGAAACGTTTGGCGTACGACTCGATGACGCGGCCGATGATGTTGATCTGGCGGCCCGGCTTCACGGCCTTGATGGCGCGGTTCAGCGACTCCCGGGTCCGCTCGACGAGCAGCCGGGACTCCTCGTCGACGTCGCCCACCAGATAGGTGGCGTTGTTGTCGCCGTGCACGCCGCCGATGTACGCGGTCACGTCGAGGTTGATGATGTCGCCGTCGCGCAGCACCGTGGAGTCGGGGATGCCGTGGCAGATGACCTCGTTGACGCTTGTGCACAGCGATTTGGGGAATCCGCGATATCCGAGCGTCGAGGGGTAGGCACCGTGGTCACACATGTACTCGTGCGCGATCCGGTCCAGCTCGTCCGTGGTGACGCCGGGCGCGATCGCCTTCGCCGCCTCCGCCATCGCCCGCGCGGCGATCCGGCCCGCGACCCGCATCGCCTCGATCGTCTCCGGGGTCTGCACCTCGGGGCCCGTGTACGGGGTCGGCGCGGGCTTGCCGACGTACTCGGGGCGCCGGATGTTCCCGGGGACGGAACGGACGGGGGACTGCTGTCCCGGTACGAGGACGTGGGACGGGGACTGCGCGGACTGCGTCGGCTGGCCAGACATGCCAGCGAGTGTAACGAGCGGCCGTGGGGGACCATGGCCCTGAGCGTCTGAGGAGAGGAGTCGGCCGTGGCCCTGTTCAAGAAGCGGACCGCAGGCAAGCCGGGCGAATGGTTCTACTGCCTGGAGCACCACAAGGTGGAGGAGGGGCCCGAGTGCCCCGCCAAGGACCGGTTCGGCCCGTACCCGTCCCGCCAGGAGGCGGAACACGCGATGGCCACCGCCCGCGAGAAGAACCTGGAGTGGGAGAACGACCCGCGCTGGCACGACAGCGCCGCGCGCGGCGACGACGACTAGGGAACCGGGGGCGCTACCAGCGGGCCGGTGGCGGGGACGTCAGGTGGTCCGCCAGGCGGGAGAGGCGGTCGCGGAACGTGCGGCGGGCGCGGGTCGTGTGGCCGCCGTTCTCCCCGGCCGCCGCGCTGACCAGGTGCTGCACCGTGTCGAGGTCGAGGTCGGTGTCGCCGGGGACGCTCAGCGCGTCGTGGGCCATGGCGTGCAGGTCGCCGTTGCCCGCCGGGCCCGCGTCCAGGGCGAGGACCGTCGCCCCGGCGCGGCGCGCGTCGTGGACCCGTTCAAGCAGGGGCGCGCCCGCCGCGTCCGGCGCCACCACAAGGAGCGTCTCCCCGCGCTTGGCCGCCGCGAGCCGCCCGAGGCCGACCGCCAGGTGCGCCGGGTCGTCGGGGCGCGCCGCATGACGTACGAGGGTCGGCGCCAGCTCGGGCATCCCCGACCAGGCCGCCTCGTCCACCAGGTGCGCGGCCAGGTGCCAGGGCTCGTACGTCGCGGAGCCCACGAGGAGCAGGCCGCCCCCGTGCGCCGCGACCGAGGTGCGCAGCGTCCCGGCGAAGCGACGGGTGGCGGCGGGCCACTCGGTCCCGGCGAGGACCTCACGCAGCAGGGCTACTCGTACGGCGTCCATGGGCACGCATGGTGCCTCACCCGGCGCACGCGCCCCGCCCGTTCACCGAAAAGACCGCCCGTACGGGTCGCCGCCCGCCGAACGCACCGGGAGTTCACCTGGAATTGCCTTCGGCGAGAGACATGGCGGGCATGACGGGCCCATGACCGACACCGGAGCGCTTTCCGAACCGCGAGAGACGTCCGTGCCGTTCCGCGCCGGGCGGGACGGCTACGCCAGTTTCCGCATCCCCGCCGTCGTGGCGGCGCACGACGGCACGCTCCTGGCCTTCTGCGAGGGCCGGGTGGCCTCCGCCGCCGACAGCGGCGACATCGACCTCGTGCTGCGCCGGTCGCGGGACGGCGGCCGCACCTGGTCCCCGCTCCAGGTCGTCGTCCGCAACGGCCGGGACCTCGCGGGCAATCCCGCGCCCGTCGTGCTCGCCTCGGGCCGCGTGCTGCTCGTCCATGTCCGCAACGCGGCCGCCGCCACCGAGGACGCCATCCGCCGGGGCCGGGTCGCCGCCGCCGACGGGCGCCGCGTCTGGGTGACGCACAGCGACGACGCGGGCGCCACCTGGGCCCCCGGCACCGAGATCACCGCCGACGTGAAGCTCCCGGCCTGGCGCTGGTACGCGACGACGCCCGGCCACGCCCTGCTCACCCGCGAGGGCCGCGTCGTCGTCCCCGCCAACCACTCCCTGCCGCCCACCGGCTCCGACACCGGCACCGAGGGCAGGTACGACGGCGGCCACTGCCTCCTCAGCGACGACGACGGCGCGACCTGGCGGATCGGCTACGTCGACGACAACCCGGACGGCTACATCAACGTCAACGAGACGACGGCGGCCCAACTCCCCGACGGCCGGATCTACTTCAACGCCCGCAACGACTCGCCGTCCCCCGGCACTCGCGCCGACGCCCACTCCCTGGACGGCGGCGAGAGCCTGCACAAGCCCTTCCGTCCGCAGGCGGGCCTCGCCGGACCGGTGGTCGAGGGCAGCGTGCTCCACCTCGGCGAGCCGGACGTCCTGCTCCACTCCGGCCCCGCCGACCCGTCGGCCCGTGCCCTGATGACGATCCGCCGCAGCGTCGACGGCGGCACCACCTGGACCACCGCCCACACCGTCGACGGCCTGCCCGCCGCCTACAGCGACCTCGTCCGCGTCGACGACGTCACCGTCGGCCTGCTGTACGAGACCGGGGACTTCTCCGCGTACGGGACGATCACCTTCCGACGCGTCCCGGTCGCCGCGCTCACCGGGCCCGACCGCTGAGTAAGGTCGCTGACATGACTACCAGCGACAGTGACAACGCGCAGAACAGCGGGCAGCCCAGCGGCGGGCAGGCACCCGCGAAGAAGGACCCCTGGGACCTGCCCGACGTGTCCGGGCTCACCGTCGGCGTCCTCGGCGGCACGGGCCCGCAGGGCAAGGGGCTCGCCTACCGGTTCGCCCGCGCCGGCCAGAAGGTGATCATCGGCTCGCGCGCCGCCGAACGCGCGGCGGCCGCCGCCGAGGAGCTCGGCCAGGGCATCGAGGGCGCCGACAACGCCGCGTGCGCGCGCCGCAGCGACATCGTGATCGTCGCCGTGCCCTGGGAAGGACACGGCCCACTCCTCGAAGCCCTGCGCGAGGAGCTGGCCGGCAAGCTCGTCATCGACTGCGTCAACCCGCTCGGCTTCGACAAGAAGGGCGCCTACGCCCTCAAGCCCGAGGAGGGCAGCGCCGCCGAGCAGGCCGCCGCGCTCCTCCCGGACTCCCGCGTCACCGCCGCCTTCCACCACCTGTCGGCCGTGCTCCTCACCGACCCGGAGGTCGAACAGATCGACACGGACGTCATGGTCCTCGGCGAGTCCCGCGCCGACACCGACCTCGTCCAGGCCCTCGCCGCCCGCATCCCCGGCATGCGCGGCGTCTTCGCGGGCCGCCTGCGCAACGTCCACCAGGTGGAGTCCCTGGTCGCCAACCTCATCTCCACCAACCGCCGCTACAAGGCACACGCGGGCCTGCGCGTCACGGACGTATAACGCCCGTTGCCGCCGGTTCCTTATCTTTTCCGTACGTTCAGGGCGGCTTCATCCGGCAGCGGGGCATGGGGGACACTGGTCGGCGAACACCGAGCCGTGCCGTATTGGAGCCGACCCCATGCCCCGCATCGCACTCTTCGCCCTCGTCGTCTGCGTCCTCGCCGTGGCGGCGGCGGTGGTGTCCTTCGTGGAGGGCAGCTTCCTCGGGATCGTGTGGGTCCTCATCGCGGGCATCACGTCGAACATGACCTGGTTCTACGTGCGCAAGGCCAAGATGGAGAAGACGTCTACGACCGCGTGACGGTGGAGATGTCGGGGGTGCCCTCCCAGAACCGGTAGAAGCGCTGGCCCCAGTACGTGTCCCACTCCGTGACGCCGAGCGCGCGCAGCAGCGCGTCGACCGCGTCGAAGAAGAAGTGGTTGACGCCGGGGATCCACAGCACGGCGAAGACGGCGAGCAGCCCGAACGGCGCGAAGGGTTCCACCTGGCGCCTGACGTTGTACGACAGCCAGGGCTCGATCACCCCGTAGCCGTCGAGCCCCGGGACCGGCAGGAAGTTCAGGATCGCCGCCGTCACCTGGAGCAGGGCCAGGAACCCGAGCGCGTAGCGGAACGTGTCCGGCACCCCGTCCAGCGCGTCCAGCCAGAACGGGGCCGTGCACACGACCGCGAACAGCACGTTCGTCAACGGCCCCGCCGCCGAGATCAGGCTGTGCTTCCAGCGGCCCTGGATCCGCCCCCGCTCGATGAAGACGGCCCCGCCGGGCAGCCCGATCCCGCCCATGATCACGAAGATGACGGGGAGCACGATGCTGAGCATGGCGTGCGTGTACTTCAGCGGGTTCAGGCTCAGGTAGCCCTTCGCCCCGATGGTGATGTCGCCGCTGTGCAGGGCGGTGCGGGCGTGCGCGTACTCGTGCAGGCACAGGGAGACGATCCAGGCGGCCGTGACGAACAGGAACACGGCGAACCCCGGCGCGGAGGCGTAATCCGTCCACACGGCCCACCCGGACACGGCCGCGACCGCGACGATGCCGAGAAAGACGGGGCTGACCCGGCTGTCGCCGCGCCGGGATGTGGCGGTGGTCATGAGAGGGCTCCCGATCGTCGACGATGCATGGCGGCCAGCGTCCCAGAACGTACCCGCCACCCCGAAAACGCACGACCCCGACAAAGGAGTTCCGAACGCGCCCGGGACCACACGAGATGGCGCACGCAGTGCGCATCTGAGGGGCGCGGGGAACGGCGCGATCAACCACGACGCACGGCAAGCCTGCCGACGTCCCCGATGAGATGGCGCACGCAGTGCGCATCTGAGGGGCGCGGGGAACGGCGCGATCAACCACGACGTACCGCAAGCCTGCCGACGCCCCCGATGGGATGGCGCACGCAGTGCGCATCTGGGGGCGCGGGGAACTGCGCGAGCAACCACGACGAGACGCGAGGACGCCGATCGCACACCGGGCCCCCGACCCCGAGGGCGCCACCCCGAACCCCCACCCCCGAGAACCGGCGACAATGGCCCCGTGCGCTACCGCATCCTCGGCCCCACCCAGGCACTCCACGACGACGGCACCCCGGTCCCGGTCGGCGGAGCCCGCCTGCGCGGGCTGCTCACCGTGCTCGCCCTGCACCCCGGCCGCCCCGTGCCCGCCACCGTGCTCGTCGACGAGGTGTGGGGGAGCGAGCCACCCGCGGACGCGCCGGGCGCGCTGCAGGCGCTCGTGGGGCGGTTGCGCCGGGCGCTGGGCCCGGGGGCGATCGCGTCCGGCGAGGGCGGCTACCGGCTGGCGGCGGGCGCCGAGGACGTCGACCTGTTCCGGTTCGAGCGGCTGACCGCGGACGGCGCCCGCGCCTTCGCCGACGGTGACCCCGTCAAGGCCGCCGACGCCCTGGAGGAGGCGCTGGACCTGTGGCGCGGGCCCGCCCTCGCCGACCTGCCGGACCGCACCGCGGACGCGGCCCGCTGGGACGCCCGCCGCCTGGACGCGCGCCGCACGCTGCTCGCCGCCCGCCTCGCGCTGGGCCGGGCCGACGAGGTGCTGCCCGAGCTGTCCGCGCTGTGCGACGCGCACCCGCTGGACGAACCGTTGCAGGCGCTGCGCATACGGGCCCTGCGCGACGTCGGCCGCGCCGCCGAGGCGCTGGCCGCCTACGAGGACGTACGGCGGGAACTCGCGGACCGCCTCGGCGCCGACCCGGGCACCGAGCTGCGCTCCCTGTACGAGGAGCTCCTTGACCCGGCGCCGCAGGCGCCCGCGCCGGGGCGGCGGCAGGCCCGGGGTAACCTCCGCGCCCGCCTCACCTCCTTCGTCGGCCGCGGCGACGACCTCGACGCGATCCGTACCGACCTCGGCCGCGTCCGCCTCGTCACGCTGCTCGGCCCCGGCGGCGCGGGCAAGACGCGCCTGTCGCAGGAGGTGGCCGACGGCATGGCGGACGCGCTGCCGGACGGCGCGTGGCTGGCGGAGCTGGCGCCGGTGAGCGATCCGGCGGCCGTGCCGGAGGCGGTCGTGAGCGCGCTCGGGGTACGGGAGACGGTGTTGCGCGGCGCGGGCGCGGAGGAGCTGCGCGTGGCGAGCGAGCGGCAGGGCGACGATCCGATGGTCCGCCTGGTCGAGCACTGCACGGGCCGCCGGATGCTGGTCATCCTCGACAACTGCGAGCACGTGGTCGACGCCGCCGCCACGCTCACCGAGCACCTCCTCGCGCACTGCCCCGGCGTCACCGTCCTCGCGACGAGCCGCGAACCCCTCGGCGTTCCCGGCGAGTCGCTGTACCCGGTCGAGCCGCTGCCGGAGCCGTACGCGCTGCGTCTCTTCGGGGAGCGGGGCGCCGCCGTGCGCCCCGGGTTCACGGTGGAGCAGGCGCCGGAGGCGGTGGCCGAGATCTGCCGCCGCCTGGACGGCCTGCCGCTCGCGATCGAGCTGGCCGCGGCTCGCCTGCGGATGCTCACGCCGCGCCAGATCGCGGACCGCCTGGACGACCGGTTCCGCCTGCTGACCTCGGGCGCCCGGACCGCGCTGCCCCGCCAGCAGACGCTGCGCGCGGTGGTCGACTGGTCGTGGGACCTGCTCGACGCCCCCGAGCGCACGGTCCTCGCTCACTTGTCCGTCTTCAGCGGCGGCTGCGACCTGGCCGCCGCCGAGGCGGTGTGCGGCCCGGACACCCTGGAGGCGCTGGCCTCCCTGGTCGACAAGTCGCTGGTCGTCGCCGCGCCCGACGGCGACGACGGCGAGATGCGCTACCGGCTCCTGGAGACCGTCGCCGAGTACGCGGGGGAGCGCCTGGACGAGGCCGGCGACCGGGCGGGCGCCGAGCGCGCCCATCTCACGTACTTCCGTGAACTGGTCCGCACCACCGACCCGTTGCTGCGCGGCCACGGCCAGCGCGCCGCCCTCGCCCGGATCGAGCGGGACTACGAGAACATCCGCTCCGCGCTGCGGCGCGCCGTCGCGGGCCGGGACGAGCAGGAGGCGCTCAGCCTCGTCCTGTCCCTGGTCTGGTTCTGGCAGATGCGGGACCTGCGCAGCGACGCCCGCCTGTGGTCGGAGGAGGTCGCGGGGCTGGGCCCGGACCCGTTCGCCGGGCCCGCGAAGCCCGCGCCGCCGCTCCTGGAACGCTGCACCGACAGGCCGCCGCCGCTCACCGGCGACCTTCTGGACGAGGCCCGCCGCCAGGTCCACCTCGCCCGCCTGGGCTACATGGACATGGAGATGGACACCTGGCAGTCCGAGGAGGGCCAGGCCAGGCTGCGCGTCATCCGTGAGACCTACCGCGCCGACCTGCCGCAGGCGTGCCGCACCCCGGGCAACATCTGGTACTTCGCCGTCCTGATGACAGGGCAGCTCGACAAGATGAACGACCTGGCCGACACGACCGTACGCACCTGTCGTGAGCTGGGCTACGACTGGGAGCTGGCGCTCGTCCTGCAGTTCCGCGCCAACATGGCGGCCAACAGGAGCGACACCGCCCCCACCGGGCTCGCCGACGCCGACGAGGCGCTGGAGCTGTTCACGCGGCTCGGCGACGCGTGGGGCGTCGCGGAGGCGCTGTCCTCGCGCGGCGAGGCCCACGAGAAGCTCGGCCGGTTCGCGGACGCCGCCGCCGACTACGCCCGCGCCCGCGACCTCGCCGAGTCCATGGGCGCGCACGCGCAGGCCACGATCCTCAAGGTGCGGCTCGGGCAGGTCGCCATCGAACAGGGGGACGGCGAGCGGGGCGAGCGGATGCTGTGGGAGACCCTCGACGTCAGCAGCCGGCACAGCAACGAGGCGCGGCCCGCCGCCCGGATGATGCTCGTCGGCCGTCTCGCGGGGACCGGGCGGACCGCCGAGGCGCGCGAGCAACTGGCCGCCCTGCGAGGCGAGTTCAAGGTCGCGGACATCACCTTCTTCCACGGCATGTCGACCGGCATGGAGGCCATGCTCGACGCCGTGGACGGGCACGCCGAGAAGGCGCTCGCCGGCGCGGTGCGCGCCATCGGGCTCGCCTCCGACCCGCTGGCCGCCGTGATCATGCCGAACCTCGCGGCGCTGCACCTGATCACCGCCGCGCGGGCGCTCGCGCTGCGCGGCGGCCCCGGCGACGCGGAGCTCGCGGCCCGGCTGCTCGGCGCGTCCGACGCCTCGCTGCCCACCGGGCACGTCCGGTCCCGGATGGAGCGCGAGTGGCGCGCGGACGCCGAGGCGGCGGTGCGGGCGCTCCTCGACGCCGCCGCGTACGGGCGGGCACACGCCGAGGGCGGTGGCCTCTCCACAGCGGAGGCCACCGCCCTGCTCTGACGCGCACCGACCGGGCATCCCAGCGGGCGCTCAGCTCTTCTTGGTGAACTTGCGGATGGCGACCGGCGCCATGACGACCGTCAGGCCCGCCGTCCAGGCGAGCGTCACCCACAGGCCGTGGGCGACCGGGAACTTGCCGCCGACCATCAGGCCGCGGGCCGCGTCCGCCAGCCCGGACATGGGGTTGTACTTCGTGAAGTTCTCCAGCCAGCCCGGCATGGAGCTCGGCGGGGCGAAGATCGACGAGCCGAACTGCAGCGGCATCATCACCAGGAAGCCCATCGCCTGCACGGACTGGGCGTTCTTCATGGTCACGCCGAGGACCAGGAAGATCCACATGATGGCGGAGCCGAACAGCGCGGACAGTCCGACCGCGGCGAGCAGACCGGCCCAGTGGCCGTTGATGTCGAAGCCGACGAGCACCGCGACGACCATCAGGACCGTGGTGGCGGTCAGCAGCCGCAGCAGCTCCACCGCGATCTTGGCGATCAGGACCGAGCCGCGGCCGATGGGCAGGGACCGGAAGCGGTCCATGATGCCTTTGTGGAAGTCCTCGTTGAAGCCGGTGCCGACGCCCTGCGCGATGTTCATGCTCATCATCGCGACCATGCCGGGGATCACGTACTGCACGTACTGCTGCTGGCCGCCGCCGAGCGACTGGCCGATCGAGCCGCCGAAGACGTAGACGAACAGCAGGGTGAAGACGACGGGCATCAGGACGGCGTCGAACATCGACTCCGGGTCCTGCTTGATCCACAGCAGGTTGCGGCGGATGAGGGCGCCGGTGTGGCGCAGATGGCCGCGCAGCCCGATCCGGGGGTCGGCGTCGACCTTGATGGTGGGAGCGGTCGTGGGGGACAAGGTGGTGGTGCTCATACGGCGACCTCCTGGAGTGCGGGGCGGGCGTCCTGCGGCGCGGACGCCTTCTCGCCGGTGATGGAGAGGAACACCTCGTCCAGGCTGGGCAGTTCGGTGGTGATGGAGCCGATGGTGATCCCGCGCGCGGTGACCGCGCCGACGACGGCGGTGAGCTGCTCGTCGCTGAGGATCGGGACCAGGACGGTGTCGGTCGAGGTGTCGATCGTGGAGGCGGCGAGGCCGGTCAGGCCCATGTCGTCGAGGGCCGCCGCGAGCGGGCGCAGTTCGAGCGGGTCGGCCGGGCGGATGCGCAGGGTGCGCCCGCCGACCTTCGCCTTCAGCTCCTCGATGCCGCCGCCCGCGATGACCTGGCCGCGGTCGATGACGGTCAGCTCGGAGGCGAGCTGCTCGGCCTCCTCCATGTACTGGGTGGTGAGCAGGACGGTCACGCCGTCCCGCACCATCGACCGGACCTCGTCCCACACCTCGTTGCGGGTGCGGGGGTCGAGGCCGGTCGTCGGCTCGTCCAGGTAGAGGACGTGCGGGCGGCCGATCATCGAGGCCGCGAGGTCGAGGCGGCGGCGCATGCCGCCGGAGTACGTCTTGGCGGGGCGGGTCGCCGCGTCGGTGAGGGAGAACCGCTCCAGGAGGGAGTCGGCGCGGCTGCGCGCCTCCTTCCTGGACAGGTCGAGCAGGCGCCCGATCATGTACAGGTTCTCGCGGCCCGAGAGCTTCTCGTCGACCGAGGCGTACTGGCCGGTGAGCCCTATCACGCGGCGCAGTTGCCGGGGCTGCTTCACCGCGTCGTAGCCGGCGACGACCGCCGTGCCGGAGTCGGGGGTGATGAGGGTGGACAGGCAGCGGACGAGGGTGGTCTTGCCCGCGCCGTTGGGGCCGAGGACACCCATCACGGTGCCTTCGTGGACGTCGAGGTCCACGCCGTCGAGGGCCTTGGTCGCGCCGTAGTGCTTGACCAGTCCCCGCACGGACACGGCCACCGGGCGGCCGCTGTCGCCGGGATTCTTGTCGATTCGCGTCATGGGCACCAAGGTGCCAGCCGCCACCGACAAGTCGCCGACAGCGGGCCGACAGACAAGAACGATCGCCGATATATCGCCGACAGAACGGCCGCGGCCCGTCGACGGGGGAAGATCGACGGGCCGCGTTGGTGCCGCTATGGCTCAAGGGCGCATGCCGCGCATCAGTGGACGGAGTGCTCCTCCAGAGGGAACGTTCCGCCGACCACGTCCTCCGCAAACGCCTTCGCCGCGTCGGACATCACCGTGCGCAGGTTGGCGTACTGCTTCACGAAGCGCGGCATCTTGCCCCCGGTGAGGCCGAGTGCGTCCGTCCAGACCAGGACCTGGGCGTCCGTCTCCGGGCCCGCGCCGATGCCGACCGTCGGGATGTGCAGGACCCGGGTGACCTCGGCGGCCAGCTCCGCCGGGACCAGTTCGAGGACGACGGCGAACGCGCCCGCGTCCTGCACCGCCTTCGCGTCGCGCAGCAACTGCTGCGCCGCCTCCTCGCCGCGCCCCTGCACCCGGTAGCCCATGGTGTTGACGGACTGCGGGGTCAGGCCGATGTGGGCCATGACCGGGATGCCCGCCTCGACGAGCAGCTTGATCTGGTCGTGCGAGCGCTCGCCGCCCTCCAGCTTGACCGCGCCGACGCCCGCCTCCTTCACCAGGCGCATGGCGGAGCGCAGCGCCTGGACCGGGCCCTCCTGGTAGGAGCCGAAGGGCAGGTCGCCGACGATCAGCGCCCGGCTCGTGCCGCGCACGACGGCGGCGGAGAGCATGGTGAGCTGGTCGAGGGTGACCGGGACGGTGGTGTCGTAGCCGAGGTGGCAGTTGCCCGCCGAGTCGCCGACCAGCATCACGGGGATGCCGGCCTCGTCGAAGACCGATGCCGTCATCGCGTCGTACGCGGTGAGCATCGGCCACTTCTCGCCCCGCTCCTTGGCGAGGGTGATGTCGCGCACCGTGATGCGCCGGGTGCCCTTGCCCCCGTACAGCGCCTTGGGGTTGCTGCTGTCGGTGGCCGGTGTCTGGGCAGCCTGGAGTTGCGTCATCGCAACGGCTCCTTCATGTCGTCTCGAGGCGCCCTGACGGCGTCCCCGGATCGCTTCCCATGGTGGCACCGCGTGCCGCCCGCGCGCCAGGCCCCCTCCCCGGCAATGCCGTCGCAAAGGCTCGGTAAGGCTTTGTCCCTGATTTCAATACGAGACGGGACCGTATCGAAACGGGGCTAGGGTCGTACACATGACCAGTCCTGCCGCCCCAGCGGCTCCGCGTGTACCGGAGGCCGTGCATCGCCGCCGATGGGCGATCCTCGGCGTGCTCATGCTGAGCCTGCTGATCGTCGTCCTCGACAACTCGATCCTCAACGTCGCGATCAAGACGATCTCGACGCCCGCGCCCACCGGCCTCGGCGCCACCCAGAGCGAGCTCGAATGGGCCATCAACGCCTACACCCTCGTCTTCGCGGGCCTGCTGTTCACCGCCGGGCTGCTCGGCGACCGGCTCGGCCGCAAGAAGGTGCTCATCGGGGGCCTCGTCGTGTTCGGCGTGGGCTCCGCGCTCGCCGCCGAGTCCGGCTCCCCGGTCCAGCTCATCGCGTTCCGCGCGCTGATGGGGCTCGGCGCCGCCTTCGTCATGCCGGCCACGCTCGCCGTGCTCATGAACGTCTTCGAGCGCGAGGAGCAGCCCAAGGCCATCGGCATCTGGGCGGGCGGCGTCGGCCTCGCCATCGCCATCGGCCCGATCACCGGCGGTCTGCTCCTCGACCACTTCTGGTGGGGCTCGGTCTTCCTGGTCAACGTGCCGATCGTGATCCTCGCCGTCATCCTGATGCTCGCGCTCGTGCCCGACTCCAAGGACCCGAAGCCGGGCCGCATCGACCTCGTCGGCGTGGCCCTGTCCATCGTCGGACTCGTCCTGCTCGTCTACGGGATCATCAAGGGCGGCGACGAGGGCGACTTCACCGGCGCCCAGGTCCTCGCCACCATCGTCGCCGGGCTCGTCGTGCTCGCCGCCTTCGTGGTCTACGAGAAGCGCAGCGACCACCCCTCGATCGACATCGACTACTTCAAGAACAAGGTGTTCTCGGCCGCGATCGCCGCCATCGCCCTGGTCTTCTTCGCGCTGATGGGCGTCACCTTCTTCTCCGTCTTCTACACGCAGAGCGTGCGCGGGTACTCGCCGCTGCAGACCGGCGCCCTGATGCTGCCGCTCGCCGTGGCCCAGCTGATCTTCGCGCCGCGCGCCCGGATCGTCGTCGACAAGATCGGCGTACGGGCCACCACCACTGGGGGGCTCGTCCTGCTCGCGGGCATGCTGGCCGCCTTCACCATCCTCGACGCGGACACCCCGATCTGGCTCCTGGAGGTCATGTTCTTCCTGATGGGCACGGGCATGGCGCACGTCATGACCCCGACCAGCGTCGTGATCATGCAGGCGCTGCCGCGCGAGAAGGCCGGCTCCGCGTCCGCGCTCAGCAACACCTTCCGGCAGGTCGGCGGCGCGCTAGGGATCGCCGTCCTCGGCTCCGTGCTCTCCACCGCCTACCGCAGCGGCATCGAGGACAAGCTCGGCCTGCTCCCGCCCGGCCTGCGGGACACCGCGGGCGGCTCCATCGAGGCCACGCTCGGTGTCGCCCAGAAGCTCGGGCCGCGCGCCGAGAGCCTGGTCGGCGCCGCCAACGACTCGTTCCTGCACGCCATGCACGTCACCGCCCTGTGGGGCGCGGGCGTCGCCCTGATCAGCGCCGTCGTCACCGCCCTGTTCCTGCCCGGCAGGGTTCCGGCCGCGCCCGAAGGGCAGCCGGGGGAGACGGAGAAGGTCGGGGCGGGCCACTGACGGGCCGCCCGTACGCGAGCGGTCCCCGGCGGCGCTGAGACAATCACCCCGGAAGCCGGCGGAGTGCCGGATTCCGGGGCGTGGCGGAAAGGCGGAGGCGTGGACACGGAATGGGCCGGGCGGCAGGCGCGACGGCACAGGAGTCCCGGCACGCCGACACCGCCCCCGCAGCCCGGGACGGCGGAGCCCGAGGCGCCGGTCAGGGGCCGCCCCCGCAGCGAGGCGGTGGAGCAGGCCATCGTCGAGGGCGTCGTCATGCTCCTGGAGGAGGGCGTCCCGCTCGCCGAACTGTCCATCGAGCGGATCGCCCGGACCGCGGGCGTCGGCAAGGCCACCATCTACCGGCGCTGGAGCGGCAAGGAGGAACTCTTCGTCGACGTCCTGCGCTCCATCGAGGTCCCCGACCCGGAACTGCCCGGCACGTCCATGCGGGACGACCTCGTCTGCCTCCTCGAACACCTGCGCAAGCGCGGTCTGTCCATGCGCAGATCGGTGCTGCTGCACAACGTGTTCGCGCAGATGAAGACCCTGCCGCGGCTCTGGGACGCGTACCACGAGATCGTCATCGACCCGCGCCGCCGCACCATGCACGACGTGCTGCGGCGCGGCGTCGCCGACGGCGAGCTGCCCCCGGACACCGACATCGAGCTCGCCAACGACCTCCTCACCGGACCCATGCTGCTGCGCTCCATCATGCGGAGTGACATGCCTCTCGCCGACGACCTCGCGGAGCGGATCGTCGACCTCGCCCTCGCCGGACTGCGCGCCGGAGACCCGCGCTGAATGTGCGCGTTTCGTCACAAGCGGCCCATCCCGGCGCCCTGTCCGGAACTCCGGACGCCGTGCCGCTCGTCATCGTGGCCGTACGGACGTCAAGGACCCCGCCCGATCGGGGTGTGACGGGACAGAAAGCCGCCGCTCATCCCCTAGGGTTTTTCGGGCAGGAACGGCGGGCACGGCAGTGAGGCGACGACGGTATGGCGCAGGCGTACGACACCGACACGGCGAACGGCCAGGAGACCCGGCACACCGGGCCGGGTGACCGCCTGCGCGGTCTCGGCCGCCGGCTGCGGACCGACCGCGGTCTGTGGCGCCGCGGCATCGTCCTCGCGGCCGTCGCGGTGCTCCTCGCACTCGTCATGCTGCTGCACGCGCAGATCCCCAACAGCGTCGGCAACCTCGGCTCGCTGATCGAGACGTTCCTGCCGTGGCTCGGCGTGTTCCTCCCCGTGCTGCTGATCCTCGGGGTGCTGCGGAAGTCGGCGACCGCGCTCGTCGCGCTGCTCGTCCCGACGGTCGTCTGGTTCAGCGGCTTCGGCGGCCTGCTCACCGACAAGCAGGGCGGCGGCGGCGACCTCACCGTCGCCACGCACAACGTCAACGCGGACAACGCCGACCCCGTCGGCACCGCCAGGGACGTCGCCGCCTCCGGTGCCGAGATCCTCGCCCTGGAGGAGCTGACGGCCAGGGCCGTACCCACGTACGAGAAGGCGCTCAGGTCGGCCTACCCCTACCACTCGGTGCAGGGCACCGTCGGCCTGTGGAGCAAGTACCCGCTCTCGGCGACCAAGCCCGTCAACATCCGGCTGGGCTGGACCCGCGCCATGCGCTCCACCGTCGCGACGCCGAAGGGCGACATCGCCGTCTACGTGGCCCACATGCCCTCGGTACGGGTCAAGCTCAACTCCGGGTTCACCGCCAGCCAGCGCGACAAGAGCGCGAACGCGCTGGGCGAGGCGATCTCCGACGAGCCGCTCGGCAAGGTCGTCCTGCTCGGCGACCTCAACGGCACCATGAACGACCGCGCCCTCACCGCCATCACCTCCCAGATGCGCTCCACCCAGGGCGCGGCGGGCAGCGGCTTCGGCTTCAGCTGGCCCGCCTCGTTCCCGATGGCCCGCATCGACCAGATCCTGGTCAAGGGCGTGGAACCGGTCTCGTCGTGGACGCTGCCCGAGACCGGGAGCGACCATCTGCCGATCGCGGCGCGGGTCACGCTGTGACGCGGGGGTTCTGAGCCCCGCGGGGTTTCGCAAGGTGTCACAGGGCTTTTACCTGCCGGAATACTGCGTGCGGGACACTTTGTTCCGTACGTAAACTAATGAGTTCAGCCCCGCTCCCTGTGTCCCCCTGTGTCCCCACTCCCTTTGGACGATTTCTCATGCCCCTCGCCCTGCTCGCGCTCGCCGTGGGCGCCTTCGGCATCGGCACGACCGAGTTCGTGATGATGGGCCTGCTGCCCGACGTCGCGGACGACCTCCACATCTCGATCCCCGCCGCCGGACACCTCGTCTCCGCCTACGCGCTCGGCGTCGTCATCGGCGCCCCGCTCCTCGCCGCCCTCACCGCCCGCATGCCGCGCCGCCGCGTCCTCATCGGGCTCATGGTCCTCTTCGTCGTCGGCAACGCGGTCTCCGCCGTCGCCCCCGACCACCACTGGCTGCTGCTCGCGCGCTTCGTCAGCGGGCTGCCGCACGGCGCCTTCTTCGGCGTCGGCGCCGTCGTCGCGACCTCCCTCGTCGCGCCCGAACGCAAAGCCCGCTCCGTGTCGCTGATGTTCCTCGGCCTGACCGTCGCCAACATCGTCGGCGTCCCCGTCGCCACCGCCATGGGGCAGCAGCTCGGCTGGCGCGCCACCTTCCTCACCGTCAGCGCCATCGGCGTCGCCGCGATCGCCGCCCTCGCGGCGCTCGTCCCCGCCGACCACGGGCACGGCTCCGCCGTCGGCGTCCGCGGCGAACTCCGGGCGCTCCGCTCGCTCCCCGTCTGGCTCGCGCTCGGCACCACCGTCGCCGGGTTCGGGGCGCTCTTCTCGGCGTACAGCTACATCACGCCGATGCTCACGGACAGCGCCGGGTTCGCCGAGTCCAGCGTGACGCTGCTGCTCGCCCTGTTCGGCGTCGGCGCCACCGCCGGCAACCTCGCCGGGGGCCGCCTCGCCGACCACTCCCTGCGCGGCACCCTCTTCGGCGGCCTCACGTCCCTCGTCGCCGTCCTCGCCCTGTTCCCGGTCCTCATGCGTACGGAGTGGAGCGCGGGGCTCGGCGTGCTGCTGCTCGGCACGGCGGCGTTCGTCACCGGGTCGCCGCTCCAGCTCATGGTGATGGAGAAGGCGTCCGCCGCGCCGTCCCTCGCCTCGTCCGCCAACCAGGCGGCGTTCAACCTGGCCAACGCGGGCGGCGCCTGGCTCGGCGGCCTCGCCCTCGCGGCGGGCCTGGGCGTCACGTCCCCGGCGCTTACCGGGGCGGCGCTGGCCGTCCTGGGCCTCGGTGTGGCTGCGCTCGCGTATGTTGTCGACGCTCGGCGGGCCACGGTGCGGTTGGGCCCGGGGCGCCTGATCGCGAGCCATGTTCCTGCGGAGCGGGAGCCGACCGACACCAGCGTGTGAGGCGCCGCCCGCGCGGGTGCCGGCGTCTGCGTGGCTCTGTCTCGTTGCCGGGTGCCGCGCCGTCGTGGCTGGTCGCGCAGTTCCCCGCGCCCCTGAGATGCGCACTTCGTGCGCCATCTCAGAGCCATCTCCCGATGGAGGCGCGGCGAAGCCGCACGCCTCCAGGGGCGCGGGGAACGGCGCGAGCAACCACGATGCGACCGTGAGTCGCCCACGAGGCCGCGCTGGGCAGACGGGAAGGCGCCGGGGGCGCGGGGAACGGCGCGAGCAACCACGATGCGACCGTGAGTCGCCCACGAGGCCGCGCTCGGCAGACGGGAAGGCGCCAGGGGCGCGGGGAACTGCGCGATCAGCCGTGGTGCACCCGCACCGAAGCCACCGCCGCAACAGAACCCCGCCCCCCAGAGGGCCTAACCCGAAGCAACCCCCCGAGCCGAACGCCCGCAGAACTATCGCCCGCGCCCCCAGGACGCCACATACCCGAGCGCCGGCGACCCGACCCCGGTGACATCGTCATAGCCCCGGACCGCCTTGAGGGAGGAATCCTTCCCCAGGCTGCGTACAGAGGTCAGCAACCCCTCCGCCGCGTCGTACCCGTTGGCGAAGTCCACCCGCGCGACCGCGAGGTCACCCTTCACCGGGTGGTCCGTCACATCGTGGTAGACCCGCGAGCCGTACCGGTCGTAGATCGCCGGGTTGGCGAACCCGATGGCCCGCCCGCCCCGCGACTGCTGCGCGAGCGCCTGCACACCGGCGATGACGGGCGCGGCCAGCGACGTACCGCCGATGCGGTACTCGTCGTACCCGAGTGATCCGTCCGGCATGGTCTGCGTCTGCCCGACGAGGAACCCGGTGTTGGGGTCGGCGATGGCGGCGATGTCGGGGACGACCCGGTTCAGCCCACCGTTGGCGCGCGCCAAGGCGCTCGGGACGACGCCCTTCTGGTAGTACGGCTGCGCGACGGTACGGCTCGTACCGCCCCCCGCACCGGAGGTGTACGCGCCGGGGAAGTCGACCCAGCTCTTGCCGTCGGCGGAGAGGTTGGCCTTGAGGGTGCCCCAGCCGGTCTCCCACTGGTACGTGTCGCCCTTGCCGACGGCGAGCGAGGTGCCGCCGACCGCGGTGACCCACGCGGAGTTGGCGGGGGTGTCGACCTGCTTGACCCCGGTGTTGGCGACTTCGTCGCCGTTGTCGCCGGAGGAGAAGTAGAAGCCGATGCCCTGGACCGCGCCGAGCTGGAAGACCCGGTCGTACGCGGCGGCGAGCTGCGGCGTCTGGTTGGCCTCGATGTCGCCCCAGGAGTTGGAGACGATGTCGGCGAGGTGCTTGTCGACGATGGTGGCGAGGGAGTCGAGCAGGTCGTCGTCGTAGCAGGAGGCGGCGCCGACG
Source organism: Streptomyces sp. NPDC046939 (assembly GCF_040644575.1). Lineage (NCBI taxonomy): Bacteria > Bacillati > Actinomycetota > Actinomycetes > Kitasatosporales > Streptomycetaceae > Streptomyces > Streptomyces sp. NPDC046939. The sequence continues at coordinate 103,814 of NZ_JBEYWV010000010.1, read as the reverse complement.
TAGGTGATGTCGGCCTTGGGCGCGACCGCGTGCACGGCTTCGACGTCGAGGGTCTCCTCGCCGTACCAGCCGGCGGCGCCGCACTCCTCGGTCTTGGTGTAGTCGGCGGGAAGGACCTGCTTGAGCTGGCCCTTGGCGTACGGCGCGTCACCGTGCTTGGCCGCGTACGTCTTCGCGTCCTTCGCGATGGTCGGCGAGGCGTACGCGTCGGTGATGGCGACCCGTACGCCCTTGCCGGTGGCCTTGCCCGCACCGTAGGCGGCGCGCAGTTGCTTGCCGGTGTAGCCCTTGACGGCGTACGGGACCTTCTTGCCGTACGCGGTGGGCAGCTTCTCGGCGATGTTGGAGCCGTAGTAGGAGGAGAACGGCCCGGCGTTGCGGAACACCGCGTCGGGTGGCGGGAGTTCGTCCTGGTGGGCGGCCTTGTGGGGGGCGCTGTCCAGGCCGGTGACGGTGAGCACGGCGCCGTGGAGGGAGCGCGGCACGGACGCGGTGCCCGCGGGGGCCCGGTAGGTGTGCTTGCCCTTGGCGTAGTTGTGGAGCTGGGTGCCGAACGCCTTCTCGGCGGCGGCGACGTCACCGGAGACGGATATGTAGTGCTGGGTGGTGCCGGTCACGGTGAGGCCCGAGGACGTGAGCCACTTCGTGACCTCGGCTATCTGCGCCTTGGTGGCGCCGAACCGTTCCCGCGCCTGCTTCGCGCTGAGGTACTTGCCGTAGGAGGCGGAGGACGGGTCGGAGACGGCCTTCGCGTAGGCGGCCAGTCCGGCGGCGTTCCGCCCGGCGAGGTAGACGCGGGCGGTGACCCTGTTGCTGTCGGCCGTCGCGCCCTTGTCGGCCGTGCCGGTGGCCCACAGCGGCTTGGTGCCGGCGAGGGCGGCGCGGCCGCTGTCGGCCTGGGCGGCCGGGGCGGCGAGGGCGAGCGCGCCGGCGAGGAGCGGCAGGGTCGCCGCCAGGCTCAGACCGGCGCGGGTGCGGCGCGAACCGCGGATGGATCTCATAGAACCCCCTGGTCTCATGGAACCCCTGGGCGAGGTGCGCATGGTGCGAACCGCGTGTAACGCACACGCAGGGGCCTCACTCTTGCCAGGAACCGTTCACGTCGGGGGAATGCGGCGGCCAAGAAGGGGTCAAGTCACGTCAAGTCCGATCGGAAACGGCCGATTTGACCGGGGCGCCGCCGCTCAGGGTGTCGTAGACACCGTCGCTCCCCGGTCCTTCAGCATGTCCGTCATCAGGTCGATCTCGGACTGCTGCGAGGCCACCATCCCGCGCGCGAGCCGCCGCTCGGCCCCGACGACGCACAGCTTCACGCACCCCTCGGCCATGTGCACGCCGCCCTTGTGGTGGGCGATCATCAGCCGCAGGTACATGATCTCGGCCGCGCGCCCGCGGGCCATGCCGAGCGCCGCCATCTGCCGGTCGGTGGCCATGCCGGGCATCAGCGCCCCGTCCTCGCCGGCCGGCGCGTCGCCCATCCCCATCCACGCCATCGGCGCCTTCTCCGACACCTTCGGCAGCTCCCACAGGTCGAGCCAGCCGAGCATCATCCCGCGCTGGTTGGCCTGCGTCTGCGCGATGTCGTAGGCGAGGCGGCGCACCTCCTCGTCCTCGGTCCGGTCGCGCACGATGTACGACATCTCGACGGCCTGCTGATGGTGCACGGCCATGTCCCGCGCGAACCCGGCGTCCGCGGACTCGGCCGCCGGCACCTTCAGATCGGCCGGGCCGCCGTCCCCGTCGGCGGCCGCGTAGGTGACGGCGCCCGCGGCCACGGCGACCGCCGCGGCCACGGACACCAGCCACCCTGTCGTCCTGCGCGTCACTTGGAGAGACCGCCCGTGCACGAGGCGCCCGGCTCGGGGGTCTGCTTGCCCTGCACGAACGTCGAGAAGAACGAGGCGACGGCGGGGTCCGACGCGCTCTTCACCGTCCGCTGGTGCCCCCAGGCGCTGAGCATGATCGGGTCCTTCTGGTCCTCGACCGGGCTCATGAGCGAGTACGGCGTGCTCTTGACCTTCGTGGCGAGCGCCTTGACGTCCTTCTCGGCGGCCTTGTCGGTGTACGTCACCCAGACGGACCCGTGCTCCAGGGCGTGCACGGCGTTCTCGTTCGGGATCGCCTTGTCGTAGACGTCACCGTTGCAGTTCATCCACACCGGGTGGTGGTCGCCGCCGACCGGCGGGTTCATCGGGTAGGCGACCTTCTTGGTGACATGGTTGCGCGTGAGCTTCTCGCTCCAGGTGCCGACGCCGTCCTTGTCGTAGGAGAAGTGACCGGAGCCGCTCGGCGCCTTGGCGTCCGGCTTGTCGTCGTCATTGCTCTTCGTCACGGCCCACGCGGTGACTCCTATCAGGGCGGCCACGACGACCGTGCTCACCGAGATCACGGCGATCCGGCCGCGCCGGGCGCGGGCGCGCTCGGCGCGGCGCATCTCCTCTATGCGGCCCTTGCGGTCCTTGGCGGGAGAGGCGGAGGTCTTCTTGGCGGAACCCATGGCATGTCCTTCTGCGGAAAGGGCGAGACGGGCGGGCCCGCTGATCGTAGTGCGCGAAACGGCCTGCGTGGGAGGTGGCTGTCGTCCGTGCCGAGGGCGGCAGGCACTATGGCCCTGGGGGGTGCAACGGGCACTATGAACACGACACCGGCCGATCAAGGACGATCAAGGTCGGCAACGCGAACGAAACGGGCGTGTGGTGGGATGGGGCCGGGCGCCTCCACGTCCCCGGAGCAGGTGGCCTGACCAGCAAGGATGGGTGGAAGCGGAAGATGGACAAGCAGCAGGAATTCGTGCTCCGGACCCTGGAGGAGCGCGACATCCGGTTCGTACGCCTGTGGTTCACGGATGTGCTGGGCTTCCTCAAGTCGGTCGCCGTGGCCCCCGCCGAGTTGGAACAGGCGTTTGATGAGGGAATCGGCTTCGACGGCTCTGCCATCGAGGGGTTCGCCCGGGTCTACGAGTCCGACATGATCGCCAAGCCGGACCCCGGGACCTTCCAGGTCCTGCCCTGGCGCGCGGAGGCCCCGGGCACCGCCCGGATGTTCTGCGACATCCTCATGCCCGACGGCTCGCCGTCCTTCGCGGACCCGCGCTACGTCCTCAAGCGGGCCCTCGCCAAGACGTCCGACCTGGGCTTCACCTTCTACACGCACCCCGAGATCGAGTTCTTCCTGCTGAAGAACAAGCCCCTGGACGGCTCGCGCCCGACGCCCGCCGACAACTCGGGCTACTTCGACCACACCCCGCAGAACGTGGGCATGGACTTCCGCCGCCAGGCGATCACCATGCTGGAGTCGATGGGCATCTCGGTGGAGTTCAGCCACCACGAGGGCGCGCCGGGCCAGCAGGAGATCGACCTGCGCTACGCGGACGCGCTCTCCACGGCCGACAACATCATGACGTTCCGCCTGGTGATGAAGCAGGTGGCCCTTGAACAGGGCGTCCAGGCCACCTTCATGCCGAAGCCGTTCTCGGAGTACCCGGGCTCGGGCATGCACACCCACCTCTCCCTCTTCGAGGGCGACCGGAACGCGTTCTACGAGTCCGGCGCCGAGTACCAGCTCTCGAAGGTCGGCCGCTCCTTCATCGCGGGCCTGCTGCGCCACGCCGCCGAGATCTCCGCGGTCACCAACCAGTGGGTCAACTCCTACAAGCGCATCTGGGGCGGCTCGGAGCGCACCGCGGGCGCCGGCGGCGAGGCCCCCTCCTACATCTGCTGGGGCCACAACAACCGCTCGGCCCTCATCCGCGTCCCGATGTACAAGCCCGGCAAGACGGGCTCGGCGCGCGTGGAGGTCCGCTCCATCGACTCGGGCGCCAACCCCTACCTCACCTACGCGGTCCTCCTGGCGGCGGGCCTGAAGGGCATCGAGGAGGGCTACGAGCTTCCCCCGGGCGCCGACGACGACGTCTGGGCCCTCTCCGACGCCGAACGCCGCGCCATGGGCATCGAACCCCTTCCCCAGAACCTCGGCGAGGCCATCGCCCTGATGGAACGCTCGGAACTGGTCGCGGAGACCCTGGGGGAGCACGTGTACGACTTCTTCCTGCGCAACAAGAAGCAGGAGTGGGAGGAGTACCGCTCCGAGGTCACGGCGTTCGAGCTGCGGAAGAACCTGCCGGTGCTGTAGCGGGCGCCGCGCCGCGCTAGCCGAGCGTGTCCCGCAGGGGCACGCTCGCCCGCTTGCGGTACTCCTGGAGCGCCCAGCCGTTGCCGTCCGGGTCCGTGAAGTAGGCGAACGTGCCGCCGTCGTCCGTGCCGAACTGGACCGGGTCCGAGACGTCGACGCCGCGGTCGGTGAGTTCGGCGTGGGCGGCCTTGATGTCGGTGACGACGAGTTGCAGGCCGTGGTAGGTGCCGGGCGTCGGGGTGCCCGTCGGGATCGGGATGCCGGCGGCGAGGACGATGGAGCAGCCCGAGCCGGGTGGCGTGAGCTGGACCAGGCGGGAGCCCGGCATCAGCTCACGGTCCACGTCGCAGCGGAAGCCGACCTTGTCCGTGTAGAAGGACTTGGCGCGGTCGATGTCCGTGACGGGGAGCGGGATCACTTCCAGGGTCATGTCCATCGGTCAAAGGTAGGCGGGGGAGACCGCCGCCGTAAGGAGGCGCCGCGCGCTCCCCGTACCGTCGGCCGGGACCGTGTACAGGTCGGCGCCGTAGTCGCCCGGCAGCGCGTACGTCAGGTGCCCGGCGTCGCTCCACACCGCCTGATCGTCCACGCTGCGCGGCTCGGCCAGCGCCGTCTCCCGCATCGTGGCCAGGTCCAGTACGTACAGGCGCCAGGGGGCGTCCGCGGAGGCTCCCCGCACGCGTTTCTTGTAGGCGATCCTCGTGCCGTCGGGGGAGAGGGAGGGGCATTCGACGTTCCGGTGGAGGGTCGTGACCGTGCGGGTGGCCATGTCGCCCCGGACCAGGTACGTGCTGCCCTTCGTCGCCAGCGTCGCGTAGAAGTGCCGGTCGTCCTGCGCGAACGTCACGCCCCAGAAGTTCACGTCCGCCGAGCGGTAGGCGCGCCCGTCCTTGATGATCCTGTACGACTCCAGGGTCGGGGTCAGTTCTCCCGTCGCTGTGTCCACGATGGCCGCCCGCGTCGAGAAGTCCGTGCCCGCGTAGCTGTCGCCGCCGACGAACGCCGTCCATGCCGCGTACCGCCCGCTCGGCGACACCCGCGCGCGCGAGGGGATGCCGGGGACCGCGTAGTGCGCCTTCTCGTGGAGGCGAGCGTCCAGGACCGTGGCCCGGTAGGTGTCCGTCAGGGTGCCGTGGACCGACTGCAGGCAGATGCCCGTGCCCGCGCTCGCGTAGAAGCGCAGGCACTTCACCCCGGTCGCCGTCGCTGTACGCCGGCCTCCGTCGGGGGCGTCCGCCCGGACCGTCGCCAGTTCGTCCCTGTGCGGGCCCCACGCCATGTTGCGGAAGACCAGACGCGGGGCGCCGGGGGACAGCAGCACCTTTCCCGTGGTCACCGCCGGGCCGCCCGGCCGCGCCTCGTTCCTGCGGTCCGCGCGCGCGGAGGCGTGCAGGACCGCCGCCGTCGCCACCGCGGCCAGGGCGAGCACCGCCGCCATGAGGACCGTGAGCCTGCCGCGGTTCGTCATGCGGCCACCTTCCTTCCGGGCCGAGGGGGCCACAGCGCGTACGACACCGCGCCGCACCCCACGAGGAGCACCGCCGCCACCGTCAGCGCCGTGCGGTCGCCCCACGCCGTCCACGCCGCCCCGAACCCGAGCGAGCCGCCGAAGCGGGCCAGCGCCTGCCCCGTCTGCACCACCGCCAGGCCGGACGAGCGCCGGTCCTCGGGGAGGTCCCCGGACGCGGCTGCCATGAGCACGCCGTCCGTCGCCGCGTAGAACGTGCCGTGGAGGAGAAGCACCGCGTAGGGCAGCGCCGGGCTGTGCGCGTGGGTGAGGAGGAGCCCGTACACCGTCAGCAGGGCCACGTGGCCGCCGAGGAAGACCGGCCAGGCCCCGACCCGGTCGGAGAGGCGGCCCAGGGGCGCCGCCAGGAGCAGGAACGCCGCCGCCGTGCCCAGAGGGAGGAGCGCGAACCACTTCTCCGGTACGCCGAGTTGGCGCTGGAGGAGCAGGTAGACGAAGGCGTCGCTGACCGTGGCCAGGCCGAGGAGCGTCGCGCAGAGGGTGGGGCGGATCAGACGGGCCCGGTCGAGCCGCTGCGGCGATCGGGGAGCGGGGTCCGGGGCGGAGCCCCGGGACGGCGGCACGAACAGCACCAGCACGACCACCCCGAGCACCGCCACGCAGAAGCTGACCGTGAACACCGCGTCGTACCCGTCCACGGTCCAGCGCAGGACGAGGAACGCCACCAGCGGGCCGAGCAGGGCCCCGGCCGTGTCCATCGCCCGGTGCACGCCGAAGGCCCGGCCCCGCGTCTCCGGTTCGCTCGACAGGGAGATCAGCGCGTCGCGCGGGGCCGTGCGCAGGCCCTTGCCTGTGCGGTCGGCGGCGAGGACCGCGCCGATGAGGGGGAGCGAGCCGGCGAGCAGGAGCAGCGGCTTGCACAGGGCGGAGAGGCCGTAGCCGAGGACGGCGACCGTCTTGTGGCGTCCGCCGCCGCTGTCCGCGAACCGGCCGCCGACCAGGCGGACGAGGGCCGAGAAGCCGTTGTAGACGCCGTCGAGGACGCCGAAGCCGAGCGGGCTGAGGCCGAGCCCGGTGACCAGGTACAGCGGCAGCACGGCGGTGACCATCTCGGAGGAGACGTCGGTGATCAGACTGACCGTGCCGAGGGCGAGCACGGTGGGGCCCACGGCGCGCCGCCGCCCGGCGAGAAACCGGGCGGCGGGCTCCGCGGACGTCGGCGCCGGACCCGACGGGGCGCCGGCGCGGCTGTCCGCTACGTACATGTCACGAGGTCCAGACGCCGGTGATGTCCTTGGCCGTCGCGGCGTTGCCCGCGTGCGGGAGGCCGTGCATGTCCTCCAGGGTGCGCAGCAGGTCGTAGTGGTTGTACGTGGTCGAGGACGTCGAGCCGGGGGTGACCCGCTGCCCGTACAGGACCGTGGGGATCTTGTTGCCGCTCAGCCGGTTGTCCTCGTCGAACGTGACGACCAGGAGGCTGTTGTGGGTCTTCGCCCAGGTCGCGTAGGAGCCGAGCTTGTTCTTCAGCCAGGTGTCGCCGGTGGAGACCGAGCAGTCGTGCATGTCGGAGCAGAGGTCGGGGACGACGAAGGAGACCTGGGGGAGGGTGGAGAAGTCGGCCGGGAACTGGGCGAAGGTCTTCGCCGAGGACGTGGGGACGTTGCTGAAGCCGAACCACGGGTTGTGCTTGCGGGCGTAGTCGCCGGACGAGCAGGTCGTCGAACCCGCGCTGGGCAGGCCCTCGTTGTAGCTGCCCCACGTCTTCCCGGCGGCGATCAGCTCCGAGGCGAGGTTGGGCGCCTTGGAGAAGCCGGGGGTGTAGCAACTGTCGTCGGTGACGCCCTGGGTGGAGCCGGAGAACAGGGCGAAGTAGTTGGGCTGGCTGGGGTGGGTCTCGGCGTAGGACGCGGTGAGGTTGGCGCCGCCCGTGCGCAGGCTGTTGATGTAGGGCGCGCTGGACGAGCCGATGACCTGGCTGTACGCGTGGTTCTCGAAGACCACGACGACCGTGTGGTCCGGGGTGGGCACGGCGGCCGCGGCCTGCGCGGGGGAGATGCCGGTGAGGGCGAGCCAGCCGCCGGTGGCGGCGGCCGCGAGGGCGAGGGCCGAGGCGAGCGCCTTGCCGCGGGCGCGCGCGAGGAGTGATCTGCCGGACACGGTGACCTCCGAGGGATCCGAGGGAGCGGGCGGGGGATCTTGGCGTGCGGCCAGATCATGCACACGCCAAGAGCCTCCCGCGTCACACGTGCCGGTCCTGACGGATGAAGCCTCGGTGAACGGACGGCGCCACCACCCCGGCCCGTCACGCCCGCCGCCATGAGCCATCCCGGCCCCCGCCACGGGCCGTCACGCCCGCCGCCCCGGGCCGCCCCGGCCACCGCCCCGGGCCGTCACGCCCACCGCCACGCCCGCGCCGGCGCGGTCTCAGCGCTGTGACAGCGGTGCCGGTGCCTCCTGGACCGTCCACCCGTTGCCGTCGGGGTCGCTGAAGAACATGAACGTGTTCCACTCCTCGTCGCCGGGGCCCTCCGTCCAGCCCTCCGCGCCCGCGTGCTGGACCGGCGAGACGTCCACGCCGCGCGCCACCAGCTCCTCGCGCGCCGCCGCGATGTCCGTGACGCACACCTGGAGACCGGAGAGCGACCCCGGCGCCATGGCCGACTGGCCGGGAGCACCCGGCATCCCTTCCAGCAGCGAGATCGAGCAGCGTGATCCGGGCGGCGTCAGTTGCACCACGCGGATGCCGGGCGCGACCTGCTGGTCCACGTCGACCTTGAAGCCCACCTTGTCGGCGTAGAACTCCTTGGCCCGGTCCACGTCCGACACCGGCACGACGACCACTTCCAGCGTCCACTCCATGTCCTGCTGTCCTTCCGATGAGGCGACGTTCAGGCGATCATGCGTACGTGGGGCGGCTCCGCCTCCCCATCATGACGACTCCGCGCGCGCCCACAACTCATCGGTCAGGCACCGACCGCAGTACCCTCTTGACCAGCGTGTGATCGAACAGGAGGCCGGGATGTCGGTGCCGCAGGGGCGCAGGAGCAGTACCTTCACGCGGCTGCTGCGGCACGGGTTCACCGATCCGTCCGGCGCCGAGCGGCTGCTCGACACGCCCGCCCTGTCCGGGGTGCGCTCCGACCCGCTGCTCCTGGACGCGCTCGGCGCCACCGCCGACCCCGACCTGGCCCTGCTCGGCCTGGTCAGGCTCGTCGAGGCGCAGGAGCGGGCGGACGGCGACGCGGGCCGCCGCGAACTGCTCGACACGCTCGTCACCGCCAAGCCGCTGCGCGACCGCCTCCTCGGCGTCCTCGGCGCCTCCGAGGCCCTCGCCGACCATCTGGCCCGGCACCCGGCCGACTGGCGGGCCCTCGTCACGTACGAGCACAGCGATCTGCACCCGGGCATCGAGGAGTTCGAGCGCGGCCTCGCGGGCGCCGACGACCCCGACGCGCTGCGCGCCGCCTACCGGCGCTCCCTGCTCTCCATCGCCGCCCGCGACGTGTGCGGCACGACCGACGTGGCGCAGACCGCCGCCGAACTCGCCGACCTCGCGACCGCGACCCTGCGCGCCGCCCTCGCCATCGCCAGCGCGGCGGCGCCCACCGACGCCGCGCTGTGCCGCCTCGCCGTGATCGCGATGGGCAAGTGCGGCGGCCACGAGCTGAACTACGTCTCCGACGTCGACGTCATCTTCGTCGGCGAGGCAGTCGAGGGCGAGGACGAGGGAAAGGCGGTCCAGGCCGCGACCCGGCTCGCCTCGCACATGATGCGGATCTGCTCCGACACCACCGTCGAGGGCACGATCTGGCCGGTCGACGCGAACCTGCGCCCCGAGGGCCGCAACGGCCCGCTGGTGCGCACCCTCTCCTCCCACGTCGCCTACTACCAGCGCTGGGCCAAGACCTGGGAGTTCCAGGCGCTCCTCAAGGCCCGGCCCGTCGCGGGCGACGCCGAACTCGGCGCCGCCTACATCGAGGCCGTCTCCCCGATGGTGTGGCAGGCCGCCGAGCGCGAGAACTTCGTGGCCGACGTGCAGAAGATGCGCAAGCGCGTCATCGCGGGCATCCCGGCGGGCGAGGTCGACCGCGAGCTGAAGCTCGGCCCCGGCGGACTGCGTGATGTCGAGTTCGCCGTCCAGTTGCTTCAATTGGTGCATGGGCGCTCGGACACGTCACTGCGCAGCGGCACGACCCTCGACGCGCTGGCGGCCCTCGCCGAGCGCGGCTACGTCGGCCGGGTCGACGCCGTCCAGCTCGACGACGCGTACCGCTTCCTGCGTACGCTCGAACACCGCATCCAGCTCTACAAGCTGCGCCGCACCCACCTCGTCCCCGAGGACGACGCCGACCTGCGCCGCATCGGCCGCTCGATGGGCATGCGCACCGAACCGCTCACCGATCTCAGCCGCGCCTGGAAGCGGCACACCTCCGTCGTGCGCCGCCTGCACGAGAAGCTGTTCTACCGGCCGCTCCTCGACGCCGTCGCCCAACTCGCGCCCGGCGAGACCCGCTTGAGCACGGAGGCCGCCCGCGAGCGGCTCGTCGCCCTCGGCTACGCCGACCCCACCTCGGCCCTGCGCCACCTGGAGGCGCTCGCCTCCGGCGTCTCCCGCAAGTCGGCGATCCAGCGGACGCTGCTGCCCGTGCTGCTCGGCTGGTTCGCCGACTCCGCCGACCCGGACGCGGGCCTCCTCGGCTTCCGCAAGGTCTCCGACGCCCTCGGCAAGACCCCCTGGTACCTGCGGCTGCTGCGCGACGAGGGCGCCGCCGCCGAGAACCTCGCCCGCGTCCTGTCCGCCGGACGCCTCGCCCCCGACCTCCTCATGCGCGCCCCCGAGGCCGTCGCCCTGCTCGGCGATCCGCACGGCCTCGACCCGCGCCCGGCCGCCCAGCTCGAACAGGAGGTGCTCGCCGCGGTCGGCCGCGCCGACGGCGTCGAGCAGGCCGTCGCCGCCGCCCGCGGGGTCCGCCGCCGCGAACTGTTCCGCACCACCGCCGCCGACCTCATCGCCTCCTACGGGACCGAGGAGAGCCCCGCCGTCGCCGACCAGGGCGCCCTCGTCGACCGGGTCGGCGCCGCCGTCTCCGACCTCACCGCGGCGACCCTCGCCGGCACCCTGCGGGCGGTCGTCAGGGACGGCTGGGGCGATCAGCTCCCTGCCCGCTTCGCCGTGATCGCCATGGGCCGCTTCGGCGGCCACGAGCTGGGCTACGGCTCCGACGCCGACGTCCTCTTCGTGTACGAGCCCCGCGAGGGCGCCGACGAGCAGGAGGCGGCCCGGGCCGCGAACAAGGTCGTCGGCGAGATGCGCCGCCTGCTCGCCCTGCCCAGCGCCGACCCGCCGCTCCTCATCGACACGGACCTGCGCCCCGAGGGCAAGACAGGTCCCCTCGTGCGCACCCTCAAGTCGTACGAGGCGTACTACCGCCGCTGGTCACTGGTGTGGGAGGCACAGGCGCTGCTGCGCGCCCAGCACGTCGCGGGCGACGCCGACCTCGGCGCCGCCTTCATCGAGCTGATCGACCCGCTGCGCTACCCCGCCGAGGGGCTCGGCGACGACGCCGTGCGCGAGATCCGCCGCCTCAAGGCCCGCATGGAGTCCGAGCGGCTGCCCCGCGGCGCCGACCCCACCCTGCACACCAAGCTCGGCCGCGGCGGCCTGTCCGACGTGGAGTGGACGGTCCAGCTCCTCCAGCTCCAGCACGGCCACGCCCTGCCCGGCCTGCGCACCACCCGCACCCGCGAGGCGCTGGCCGCAGCCCGCGCGGCGGACCTCCTGCCCGAGCAGGACGCGGCGACGCTGGACGAGGCGTGGGTCCTCGCGTCCCGGGTGCGCAACGCGGTGATGCTGGTGCGCGGCCGGGCCGGCGACACCTTCCCCTCCGACGGGCGCGAGCTGGGCGCCGTGGGCCGCTACCTCGGCTACGACCCCGGCCACGTCGGGGACATGCTGGACGACTACCGCCGGATCACGCGGCGGGCACGGGCCGTGATGGAGGAGCGCTTCTACGGGGCGCCCTGAAGCTCCCCGCCGACCTGGCGCGGCAGGGCGTGGGGCAGCGCCCCGTACCAGAGCCGCGCCACGAGGAAGCCGAAGGCCAGGCAGATCATGCCGCCGACCGCGTCCAGCCAGAAGTGGTTCGCCGTCGACACGATGACGAGCAGGGTCAGCGCCGGGTAGAGCAGGCCGAGGACCCGGACCCAGGGCACGGAGGCGAGCGCGAAGATCGTCAGACCGCACCAGAGCGACCAGCCGATGTGCATCGACGGCATCGCCGCGTACTGGTTCGACATGTTCTTCAGGTTGCCGGAGGCCATCGACCCCCACGTCTCATGGACGGCGACCGTGTCGATGAAGTGCCCGCCGGTCATCAGGCGCGGCGGCGCCAGCGGATAGAAGTAGTAGCCGACCAGGGCGACGGCGGTGGTCGCGAAGAGGGCCAGGCGCACCGCCGCGTACCGGCCCGGGTGGTAGCGGAAAAGCCACACGAGGACACCGAGCGTGATGACGAAGTGCAGCGTCGCGTAGTAGTAGTTCATGCCGACGATCAGCCAAGTCACCGAGTCGACCGCGTGGTTGACGCTGCGCTCGAAGGCGATCCCGAGGTGCTGCTCGACGGACCAGATCCAGTCCGCGTTCCGCAGGGCCTGCGCCTTCTGCTCCGGGACGGCGTTGCGGATCAGCGAGTACGTCCAGTAACTGACCGCGATCAGAAGGATCTCGAACCAGAGCCGGGGACGCCGCGGCGTACGCAGGCGGTGCACGGCATCGAGGCGGCCACGACCGGTCCGCCCGCCGCGGTCCTCCGCGATGGGTGACGTGGTGGGGGCCTCGCGGCCTTCCAGTGTCGTCACCGTCGTTTCACCCATAGCAACAGAGTCTGCCAGATATCGGCCCTCGTCCGATCATCCCCCGGTCGGGTTCCCGTCGCATCCTCTACGCCCTAGGGACGAGGGCGGACCCCAGGGGACGACGCGGTCGACCCCCGGACCACCAGTTCCGGCATGAACACGAACTCACTGTGCGGCGCGGGCGTACCACCGACCTCCTCCAGGAGCGTGTTGACGGCCGCCTGACCCATCGCGTGCACGGGCTTGCGGATCGTGGTCAGCGGCGGGTCCGTGAAGGCGATCAGCGGCGAGTCGTCGAACCCCACCACCGACACGTCCGTCGGAACCTCCAGGCCCCGCTCCCGCACCGACCGGACGGCACCCAGTGCCATCATGTCGCTCGCGCAGATGATCCCCGTGCACCCGCGGTCGAGCAGCGCCGCCGTCGCGGCCTGACCGCCCTCCAGCGTGTACAGCGAGTGCTGCACGAGATCGCGCTCCACCTCCTCGGGCGCGAGGGCGAGCAGCTCCTTCATCGTGCGGACGAACCCCTCGATCTTCCGCTGCACGGGCACGAACCGGCGCGGTCCCACCGCGAGCCCGATCCGGGTGTGACCGAGCGAGACCAGGTGCGTCACCGCGAGCCGCGCCGCCGCCCGGTCGTCGGGGGAGATGAACGGGGCCGCGACCGCCGGGGAGAAGCCGTCCACGAGGACGAACGGGACACCCTGCCCGCGCAGCCGCTCGTAGCGCCGGGTGTCGGCCGTGGTGTCGGCGTGCAGCCCGGACACGTAGATGATGCCGCTGACCCCCCGGTCCACCAGCATCTCCGTCAGCTCGTCCTCCGTGGAGCCGCCGGGCGTCTGCGTCGCCAGGACCGGGGTGAAGCCCTGCCCGGTCAGCGCCTGGACGATGACCTGCGCGAGCGCCGGGAAGATCGGGTTCTCCAGCTCGGGCGTGATCAGGCCGACCAGGCCCGCGCTGTGCCGGCGCAGCCGCACCGGCCGCTCGTAGCCGAGCACGTCGAGCGCGGCCAGGACGGACTGGCGGGTGGCCGAGGCGACCCCGGGCTTGCCGTTGAGCACGCGGCTGACGGTCGCTTCACTGACCCCCGCTTGAGCTGCTATGTCGGCAAGACGTGCGGTCACGGGACGGGACCTTACCGGTCACATGCCGTATTGCACACCGAGCGGGCCCCGCGGAGGAAGTGCCCTGCCGTGACACGGGGTTGGCAGGGGGACACCCGGAACGGTGAAGCTGCGCCTTCCCGAGGCCCGCCGGGGGTGCCCGGCGCTACCTTGGTGCGGTGGGCCGCAGGGGGCCCGCCCGCTCCGCCCCGAGGGGGCCGCCTCGTGAACAGCACCGTCCAGCAGTACAGGACCGACAGCGCCAGCACGGTCCTGGTCGTCGACGACACCGCCGCGAGCCGCTACGCCATGGGCGCGGTCCTCACCCGCGCCGGGCACGTCGTCGTCCCCGTCGCCTCCGCGGGCGAGGCCCTCGTCGAACTGGACACCCGGCTGCGCGCCGGATCCCTGCCCGACGTGGCCCTGGTCGACGTGGGCCTGCCCGACCTCAGCGGCTACGAGCTGTGCCGCCGCGTCAAGGCGCTGCCCATGCTCGCGGGCATCCCCGTCGTGCACTTCTCCGCCCGCCCCTCCGGGCCCGGCGACCGCTGCCGGGCGCTCGACGCGGGCGGCGAGGCGTATCTGACGGTCCCCGCCGAACCCGAGGAGATCCGCGCCGTCGTCCGCGCCGCCCTGCGCGGCGCCCGCGAACTCACCGACGCGCAAGGCCAGTTCGACCGGCTCGCGCTGCTCTCCGAGGCCGTCGTCGACGTGCAGGGCGCGCGCTGCCTCGTCGAGCTGGCCACCACCACGGCGGAGGCGGCGGCCCGGCTCACCCGGCAGAGCGCCGCCGTCTTCGTCCTCGGCGACGACAGGGACGTGCACGCCGGGCTCTCCCGGCGCGGCGGCACCGCCCCGGCCCCCGACGCCGTCGCGCGCGAGCGGGCCGCCGCGCTCGCCCGGCGCGTGGAGTGCGCCCCCGGCGGCGTGCGGAGCATGATCGTGCCCCGGTCCGTGTGGCCGGACGCCTACTTCGGGCCCCGCGACGTCCAGCTCGTCCTCGCCCGCACCCGCGCCGGGCACCTCCCCGTCTGCCTGGCGATGCCCGTCGCGCCCGACCCCGGCGGGCGGGTCGGGCCGCTCGTCGCACAGCTCGCCCGCGCCTCCGCGCTCGCCGCCGAACCCCTCCTCATGTACGAGCAGGAACGGCACGTCGCCCTCACGCTCCAGCGCAGCTTCCTGCCCGCCCAGTTGCCGCCGCTGCCCGGTGTCGACGTCGCCTTCCGCTACGTACCCGCGTCGCAGCAGACGGAGATAGGGGGTGACTTCTACGCGGCGCTGCCCACCCCCGCCGGCACGCTCGTCGCCATCGGGGACGTCGTCGGGCACTCCCTCGACGCGGCCACCGTCATGGTCGAGATCCGGCACGCCCTGCGCGCGTACAGCATCGAGGACCCCGACCCGGCCCGGCTCCTGACCCGCCTCGACCGGATGTTCCAGCACTACCACCCCGAGAGCTCGGCCACGGTCTGCCTCGCCCTCGTCGACCCGGCGACCGGCCGCACCCTCATCGCCAACGCGGGGCACATCCCGCCCCTGCGCGTGCCCGACGACGGCCCGGCGCACTACGCCGAGGCGGCCGGACCGATGCTCGGGCTCGGCCTGCCGCACCCCGCGCCCACCGTCATCGACCTCGCGCCCGGTGAGCGGCTCCTCATGGTCACCGACGGGCTGATCGAGACCCGCGGCACCGACCTCTCCGTCTCCATGGACCAGCTCAGCGCCGCCGCGAGCGCCGCGCCCGCAGCGCCCGACGCGCTGTGCGACACCCTGCTGTCCTGCTTCGGCGCCGACCGCGCCGACGACATCGCCCTGCTCGCCCTGCGGCTCAGCCCCGTGGTCCCGCCCTGAGGGCCACCGCGTCCGCCAGGCGGAACGAGAGTTGTGCGCGCACGCCGATCACCGTAAGGGTGGCCGGTGGCAGCGGACGCCGCAGCCCTCGCCCACGGAACACGGAGCAGCCATGCCCAACATCACCGTCGACCACTCCGCCGCGCTCGACGGCCGCCTCGACAGGCCCGCGCTCGCGGGCGCCGTCCACCAGGCCTGCGTCGACCTCGTCGGGGCCCGCGTCCCCGCCTGCAAGACGCGGTTCCGCAGCGCCGAGGAGACGGTCGTCGGCGACGGCACCGAGGAGGCGCACGTCGTCCACGTGGAGATCGCCCTGCTCGCCGGACGCACCGAGGAGGCGAAGCAGGCCCTCACGGAGTCGGTCCTGACGCTGCTCCCCACCCACATCAAGGACCCCGAAGGCGTTCACCTCTCGGTGGAGGTACGCGACTTGGCACCGGCCTACAAGTCAGCCCTCGGCTGACCCCGCGATCCCAGCCAGCGCACCGAGCCGCCTGAGCGGTTCCGTGAACGGGCCGTCGATGGGTTCGTTCCTGAGGATGGTGTGGAGGAGGGTGGCCGTCTTCGGGTCGTTCGCCGCGCTCACCGCTGCCAGCGCGGCGAAGTCGTTCACCAGTTGGAGCTGGAGCTCCTCGCGGGGGACGCGGCGGCCGTCCAGCCAGAGCAGGGCCGTCGACTCGGCCAGCGAGATCCAGGAGCGGATCACCAGCTCCAGGCGGGGGGACGGCTCGGCGACGTCCAGGTGCGCGAGGATCTGGTCGTACGCGGCCTGGCGGACGGAGTCGATGAGGGCGTTCGTCGCCGACGCCGTGCCCAGGGCGCAGGAGCCGCCCGCGGAGACCGCCGGGCCGCCGCGCATCAGCGCCGAGAAGCCGGGGCCGTGCTCGTCCACGAAGTCGAAGAACCGGCCCATCACACGCAGCAGCCGTGCGCCGAGCGGCCCTTCGCGGGGCTCGTCGAACCGCTGCGCGAGATCCTCGGCGGCCCGCTTCAACGCGGCCTCGTACAGGCTGAGTTTGCCGGGGAAGTAGTGGTAGACGAGCGGCCGGGAGATGCCGGCCGCGGAGGCTATTTCGTCGATGGAGACCTCGTCCGGCGAACGGTGGCTGAACAGTTCGAGGGCGACCCCGATCAACTGCCGCCGCCGCTCCTCGACACCCATCCTGCGCCGCCGCACCCCGGTCGTCATACGAACACTCTACCGAGCGGAAACGCCCCGCTCAGTTGCCCATTGGCCGCCCGGCCCAGACGTTCCGGGCCGACCACCGCACCCCCACCGCACCCCCACCGCGCCCTCAAGCCCCGCCTGTGTACGAGAGGCAGCGGGGGCCGGGGCGGAGCCCCGGGGCTGGACTACCGCAGCGGCGCCACTTGAACCCCGCCGTCGGTGACCCCGGCAAGAGTCACGTCCGCGCCCCGCGCAACGCGCACCGCAAGCACATGCCCCGCCTCGCTGACCCCCGCCGCGCTCAGGGACTTCACTTCGTTACTGCCCGCCGCCACCAGGTACCAGTGGCCGCCCCGCGACTTCCAGCGCACCCCGGCCACCACCGCCTGGTCCCGCTCCCCGCACGCGGCCGACGTCTGGGACTTGGCCGCGACGACCGCCGAACCGGCCCCCGGCGGGCGGAACAGGGCGAGGGTGCGCGGGCCGCCGCCCCGCCAGGTCTCGGCCCGGGTGCACACCCACTCGGCCCGCCCGTTCCCCTCGGGCAGCCTCTGCTCCGCGTACGCCCACGCGTTGACGGAGCGGACGCCGTGCGAGCGGGCGGCGGCGAGGGAGCAGGCCGTGGCGGCCCAGTCGGCGGGCCGGGCCTCGCGCGGCGCGTCCGGCGCCCCGGCCGTGAGGTGCGCGGGCACGAGTTCGCCGAGGTCGGTGGCGTACCGGGTGGCGTCGGCGGAGGTGAGCGCGAGCGCGTTCCAGCCGGTGCAGGGCTGCCCGGCCGGGGCGAGCGCGGGGCTCGGGAACGGCGCCGTCACGCCGTCCTTCGTACGGGCCAGGGGGCGCGCCGCGTCCGACGGCCTCAGCAGGTCGCGGACGGCGGCGCCGGTCACCCAGGGCGCCGTCAGATACCGCACGTTGCCGTCGGACCGGTCGACGACGACGGCGCCGGACTGGGCGGCGCTCGCCCCGTCGACGCGGGCGAAGTCGAGCGCGGCGCCGCTCGTGCCCTCGGCGGGTTCGGCGTAGCGGACGATGCGCAGGCCGTCGTAGAGGAGCACGACGCGGGCCTGGTCCAGCTCGCCCGCGTAGAGGAGTTGGGCGGGTCCGGGCGGGGCGCCGGCCGGGGTGCCGGGCGTCGCGGAGACCTGGACGCTCTCGCCGGGCCGCGCCCACACCGCGAGGGCGCGGCGCAGGAGCGCCTTGTCATCGGTGAGGGAGCCGCGCGCGGGCCACACGGAGAAGTCGGTGCGGGCCGACGACCGCCATGTCGCCGGGTCGACCCGGGTCAGCTTCGCGGGATCGAGCGCGGCCTGCCCCGCCGGGTTCCGCGCGTACGGGGGCGCCGCCGCGCCGTCCGGGCCCCAGCCCTCGCCGGGCAGGCCGAGGAGGGCGCCGCAGACCAGGAGCGCGGCGGCCCCCGCGACCGCCGCCTTGGCGTGCTGGCGGCGGCGCATGAGGTCGGTGGGGCGCGCGTGCAGGGAGCACGGGTCGAACTCGGGGGAGGAGAGCAGCGCGTACTGCGGCTCGACCCCGTCGGCCTCGTACAGCGCGGCGGTGGTCTCCTGGGGCGTGCAGCCCGCCGCGGTGAGGACGGTGCGCACGGCGGCGTCGTCGAGGTGTTCGAGGCCGCGCAGGACGTACACGGCGCGGGCCGGGCCGCTGAGCGCGGAGAGCCGCTGGTCGAGGGCGAGTTCGTCGGCGCCGCCGGACTTCGGGAAGAGCCGCAGGCCACGCACCCGGGGCAGCAGCGGCGGGAACTGGGACCGCTTGGGCCAGGCCGCGCGGAGCAGCGGACGCCCCGCTTCGAGCGCGCTGCGCAGCACCTTGAGGCGGACGTAGGCGTAGCCCGGGTCGGCGCCGCGCGGCGCGCTGCCGCGCTGGGCGGGCAGGGCCGGGGGCGCGGTGGCGGTGCGGCCGCGGGGGAGGGCCCGCTGGGTGACGGAGTGGGCGGTGAGCACGCGGCGGTTGCGGCCGAGGCTCGGCGGGAGCACCAGATAGGCGAGGCGGACAAGGCGCGGGTAGTGCTCGACCAGGGCCGCCTCGGCCTGCTCCACGTCGATGACGTCGGGCGTGCCGGGGGTGCCGGAGGGCCGTGCGGGACTGGGTTGCTCCACCTGTGGCTGCACGTTCAGCAGAACGAGCGAATCGTGGGATGGTCACCCGGCCCCGCTGCTCACTCCGATCGGACCAGTTCCCGCGCGTAGTTGGCCATCGACCGCTGATAGCGCGGCAGATGCGGGGCCAGCGCCCCGAGCACGAGGGACAGGCCCTCGCGGTCGCGGCCGAGCGAGGAAAGGCACAGCGCGAGCGTGGCCCGTACGGCATCGTCCAGCTCGTCGCTCGGAGCGGTCAGCTCCGGTTCGAGGAGCGCGACACCCTCCTCCGCGCGCCCCGTGTTCCGCAGGGAACTGGCCAGTTGGATCTTCGTGCGGCGCGCACGGTACCCGGAGAGACCGCGCCGCAGTGCCTCCTGGTACAGCGGCACCGCCTTGTCGGAGTGGCCCGTCGAGTCGAAGGCGCAGGCCCGCTCGAAGGGGCCCACCGGGCTGTCGGCGGGCAGCTCCGCCACGAGGCCGTCGATGAGCGCGCGGAACTCGTCGGCGCGCTCCTCGCCGTACTCGTCGAAGGCGGCCCACGCGGCGGCGATCCGCTCTTCCCAGACACTGTTCTCGGTGCCCATAGGGGTGCTCATAGGGGTGCTCATCGGGCCACACTCGGAGATCGGCCGGTGCGCGTCAACCGTTTTCCGAGTGCGGCCCGGCTCCTTGCGCGGACCTACGTGAGCTGCCACCCGCTGAACTCGACGGTGCCGCGCGCCCCGTTCCCGCCGTTCGTCGCGGTCATGAACTGGCCCACGTCCTGTGTCGCCGCCGCCCCCGGCACGGGCACGGTCGCCACGGTCCGCCAGGTGGTCCCGCCGTCCGTGGAACAGGCGCCGGTGTACGAGCCGCCGGTGCGGGTGAGGCGGAGGAGCACCGGGGCCTTGACCCCGGTGATCCGCTGGTAGGTGTCGAGCGTGCCGTCCCCGTTGGTGTCGTAGGAGAGGACCACGCCGTTCGAGGGCGTCACGGCCAGGTTGAGGAACCCCGGCGAACCTGCGGTGGCGAGGGAGTTGCGCACGATGATGCCCGCGCGCGCCCACGCGCCCGTGACGGCCTGCGAGTCCACCCGCAGGACGACGGACGTGCCGTCCTGGAAGGCGCCCTCGCGGTAGATGGTGCCGAACTGCGTGGTGCCCTTCCACAGGTCGTTGCCCGCGCCGTTGATGGCGAACCGGTCGCCGAGCTGGCCGAAGATCGCCTCGTTGTTGGTGTACGTCTTCCAGCCCGCGTCGAGGGGCCCCGCTTCGAACAGCGTTCCCTTGTACGAGGTGGTGACCCGGTCCTCGCCCTGCGGCCCGTACGTGACGTCGAGCGTGTACGGCAGCGGGCGCAGCGGCTTGTCGAGCGGGGTGCCCGGGGCGCTGGCCTGCCAGGAGACGGTGCCCTGGCCCGCCGGGGGCACGCTGCGCAGCGACGTGCCGTCCTCGGGCGTCGCGTCGATGCCCTTCAGCGCGAAGTCGACGCGGCCCGTCGCGCGCAGGCCGTTGACATTGCGGAAGGTGGCCGCCACGCGCGCGTGGCCGCCCGGCGGGAAGGCGGGCGGCTCGGCCGTCACCGTCAGGGAGCCCTGGTAGGGGGCGCGGGAGAGCACGTCGTACACGCGCGAGGCCGTGCGGTAGGCGTCCCCGTACGGGCGCAGCGGGTAGTCCTTGCGCTCGCGGGTCCACGGCTCCTCGAAGGCGAACCAGTCGACCTTGGCGGGCTCACGGCCCGCCGCAAGAGCGTCCTGGAGCTCGTCGAGCCACTTCTGCCAGCGCGGCAGGTAGAAGTCGGCCATCAGGCCGTGCCACTCGCGGTTGCCGTACTCGTGCAGGTTGCCCGGGTCGGAGGTGGCCCGGTCGCCCCACACGGTGATGAGGACCTTGGCGCACCGCTCGAACTCGGCGCGCTCGGCGTCGTTCGTCGCCATGTTCCGCGCGTCCTGGATCCACGGCCCGAGCAGGAAGGCGCTGTGCGTCCCCGTCACGTCGTCGGACAGCCGCATCAGCTTCAGCCACAGGGTGGCGAGGTCCTTGAAGCGCGGCAGGTCCTTGTCGGCGTACGCGGCCTTGAGCTGGGGCAGGTACTGGCGGCTGCGGTGCGCGAGCGCCTGCCGGGCGACGTCGACGAGGTCGTACTTGTACGCCTGGCTGCCGCGCAGGCTCCCGGCCACGCCGAGCAGCCCGGTGAACGCGGCGTCGAAGCGCGCCGGGTCGTACGTCAGCGCACGCGGCGCGTAGTAGGCCGCGCGGTCGGCGGAGAGGTCGGGGCGCGCGGCGAACAGCGAGTCGTGCGGGTCGGAGCGCTCCACGGCCTGCTGCTGGTACGCGGTCTCCTCCATGGCCCGCCAGGCGGCGCGGGCGTCCTTGTCGCGGCGCCCGTAGCGGAAGTCGGCGTACCCGTCGAACCACTCGGCACGGTCGATCTTCCGCTCGGTCCAGGCCAGTTCGGACCACAGCTCGAACGCGGCCGGGTCGCGGTCGGTGCCCTCGGGCATGTACGCGGTGCCGGCCAGGGCGCTGTTCGGCTTGTCGCGCCAGGCGAAGAACTTGTCCATCCAGATGTGCGCGCGGGCGCCGATCGTCGTCCGGCCGCCGAAGTTGGGGATGGTGCCGAACGCGTACGGGGTGCCGCCCCAGTCCTTCTCACGGTCGGTGACGGAGGTGAACCGGTCCGAGACGCCGTCGACGATCAGCATCTTCTTCTTGTCGATGGCGTCGAGGAGCGCGGGCAGCGGGTTCGCCTCCCAGCCGAGGATGACCCAGGTGGCGCCCGGCCGGTTCTTCTGGAGCGCGGTCTCCACGCCGCGCGCCGCGTCCGCGACGGGCACGTCACCGGGGGTGCCGCCCTCGTGGAGCAGGTCCATCTTGAACGCGTCCAGCTCACCGAAGAGATCCCGCTGATGCCCGTAGAAGGCCTCGGCGACCTGCGCGAACGACGTCGTACGGGGGTCGAGCCAGTCGGGGCGGTCGAAGCCGTGCCAGGTGCCCTGCGGCACCACGTGCGCGTCACCGCCGTTGCGCTCCACGAACCCCTTCGGCACATGCCCGTAGTAGCCCGGCATGACGGGCCTCATCCCCAGCTCGCGCAGCCGGTCGGTGATCTTCCTGCCCAGCTCGGCGCGGTCGGCGATGAGCTCGGGGGAGAGCGGACCGCCGTACCCGTAGAGGTTCTGGAGCAGCCACCACGGCTGGTGGGAGGGGGCCGGGAGCCAGGCGCGGGACTCCTCGTCGCTGTAGCCGAAGTCCTTCAGGAGCCGGTGGTAGACGGCCTCCATGCCCGCGATGACGAGCACCTCGTTGCAGCCGTGCAGCGCGAGCACGTCGATCATGCGCTCCCAGTACGGCCAGCCCGCGAACGGCGCCGTGTAGCCGTCGTTGGTGTCGTTCAGCGCGAACCGGTGCGGCAGCGGCGTGGACCGCTCCAGGGCGCGCGTGGGCGCCGGGAGGGTGCGCGGCAGGTCGAGCTGGTCGCCGTTCCACGCGATGTGCGCGTCGCACACGTACTTCAGATACCAGTGGACCCCGGCGAGCAGCGTCGCCGGGGTCGTTCCGTACACCTCGATCGCGCCCCGCTTGCCGGAGACCCGGAAGCGGTCCGCGCCGCCCTTGGGCGGGAGCAGTCTGAGTCTGAACTGGTCCGCGTGGTGCGGCAGTCGTCTGTTGAGCGCTGCGCGGGCCGCTGACGTATCAAGTGCGTGCGGTGCCGCCTGAGCGGCCGTCGGCACGCCCATCCCGAGGGCCGTGCCGAGCCCGATGGCGCCTGCCGTGCCGAGAACCGTGCGTCGCGTTGGCGCGGACATACGTGTGACCCCCCTGCGTCGCGGATGGTGCGGCGCACGGTAACCGGGGCGCATGCCCGTGCTCAACGGTGCGTACGGAGTCTGGCGGGATCGTGTCGATGAGCCGTGAGCGGCGGGGACAGGAGTACGGGATGAGGAAACTGCTGGTGGCAGGGGTTGTGGTGGCCGCGGTGGCGACCGGGTGCGGGGCGCACGAGGACGCGCCCGAGCACCCGCGGATCCCCCGAACGGCCAGCGGCTCACTGGAGCAGTTGGCGCGTACGGCGGGCTGCCGCCCCGACGTCCAGACCGACGCCGCCGAACTCCGCCAGGCCACCTGCGGGACGGGCGGGGAGCGGTACGTTCTCGCCACCTTCGCCTCCGACCGCGGCCAGGCCGAATGGCTGGACGCGGCCGACGACTACGGCGGCACCTACCTCGTCGGCCGCAAGTGGGTCGCGGTCGGCGCGGACCGTGTCGTGACACGGCTGCGCGGCCGGCTCGGCGGGACCGTGGAGCGGGCTGGGGAGGGCCACGCGGGTCACCACTGAGACGGCCGCGCAGCGGCCCGTGGGGGGGATCAGGGGTGGTCAGGTGCAGCGGTCGCCGCGGTTGATGCAGTTCGCCACGCGCCGCATCAGCTTGTCGTCGAAGACGTTGATGAAGTCACCGTGGTCGGTGACCGGCTTGTGCAACTGCTCGGGGAACGAGTCGACCGCGAACCCGGGGCCCGGCGGCACGGCGTAGACGATGCGCTGCACCAACTGCGGGATCGCCTTGAAACCGCCGGGGCAGGCGCCGGTGCGCGGGTCCTCGAACGCGACGTGCGTACGGTGGTTGGCGCTGTCGGTGTTGGCCCCGTCCCAGCAGCTCTGGAACCGGAAGGTGCGTACGACCTTCGAGCCTTGCGGGCAGATCGGGTACTTGTCCTTCAACTGGCGGTTCTCGAAGCCGGTGCAGCTCCAGGACGCGTTGGCGTTCGCGTCACCGTTGGTGAAGGCCTTCGCGTCGCCGGTGATGATCCGCAGGAAGCGCGGCATCGGGACGACCTTGCTGGTCGGGTTCCCGTCGAACTTCAGCGTCACGGACGACGGGGTCTGGATCTCCCCGGTGTTCTGGTCCTTGCCGCCGCCGTCGGCGCCCGCGTCCGCCTCGTCCTTCCCGTTCTGCAGCCGTAGGACCGGCCAGTAGTAGGTCGACTTGTCGCCTTGGTTGCGGCAGCTCGTCTGCCCGGCGGCGAGGTCGTCGTCGCTGGAGAAGGCGTCCGTCGCCTGGTTCCCCACGTAGTCGTGCATGTGGTGGGCGCCGTTGCTGACACCCGGCGCGACGATGACGTTGTCCGGGTTGAACTTGCCGTTCTCGTTGCGGCCGCAGGCGGTGGTGAAGGTGCCGCGGGAGGCGGCGCGCCGGTTGCGGGGTGTCACGACGTTGGGCTGGACGGACTTGATGTCGACGAAGTCGGCGGGGTCGGGGCCGTTGCCGGTGGCGCCGCCGTTCCCGCCATCGTTCCCGGGCGGTGCGGAGGGCTGTTGCGAGGGCTGCTGCGACGGGTTCTGCGAGGGTTGCGGCGAAGGCTGCTGTGGCCGGCCCCAGGAGCGCCCCGTGCAGGCCGCCATCCCGTCGAGCTGCCGCGGCGGCCGTCCGCCGTTGCGCCGGATGTCCTCCCCGATGCGGCCGAGGACGGCCCCGCGCTTGTCCTTCAGCGGGCCCAGGATGCTGTTCTGCACGAACCCGGGGTCCCGCGCGGCGGCGTCCCGGTTCGAGGCGAGCCGCTGGTATGCCTCGGTGATCTGGCTGTCCAGGGCGGCCAGCTCCCCGTCGACCTGGGCGCGGGCGCCGTCCGGGACGTCCGGCAGGGCGGTGCCGACGTCCGGGCAGTCGATGGTGGCGACCTGCCGCGCTTGCTGTTGCTGTGACTGTCGCTGCTGCGTTCCGCTGCCCGCGTCCTGCCCCTGTTCTTCCTGGGCCGACGCGTACACGTTGACCGCGACCAGCCCACCTCCGCCCAGGAGCAGTGCGGCCGACGCGACGGTCATCCGCGTCGCCAGCGAAGAGCGCCGTTTCCGTGAGGTGCGTCCCATGGGACTACGTACGCAACGGGAGGCGCCCGTGTTCAATCGGCGGCCCCTCCTTCTCGGCGGCCACCCCGGTCCAGGTAGGCCAGGACCGCGAGGACCCGCCGGTTGTCGTCGTCCGAGACCGGGAGGCCCAGCTTGGCGAAGATGTTGGAGGTGTGCTTGGCGATGGCCCGCTCGGTGACCACCAGCTGGGCCGCGATCGCCGCGTTCGAGCGGCCCTGCGCCATCAGCTCCAGGACCTCCAGTTCGCGCGGGGTGAGCCCGCCGAGCGGGGCGTCCGCCGCGCGCCGCGACAGGAGTTGCTGGATGACCTGCGGGTCCATCGCGGTGCCCCCGGCCGCCACGCGCCGGACCGCGTCGATGAACTGGTCCGCGTCGAAGACCCGGTCCTTCAGCAGATAGCCGACCCCGCCGGTGCCGTCGGCGAGGAGTTCACGTGCGTACAACTGCTCCACGTGCTGGGACAGGACCAGGACCGGCAGGCCCGGCCGTTCGCGGCGCGCGGCGAGGGCGCACTGCAGGCCCTCGTCGGTGTGCGAGGGCGGCAGGCGTACGTCGACGACGGCGACGTCCGGCCGCAACTCCGCGAGCGCCTTGGTGAGTTCGGGCCCGCTCTCCACGGCGGCGGCGATCTCGAAGTCGTACGCCTCCAGCATCCGCACCAGACCGTCCCGCAGCAGGAACAGGTCTTCGGCTAGGACAACTCGCAAGGGATCTCCATGGTCACCATGGTCGGACCGCCGGCCGGGGAGCTGACGGCGAGGACACCGTCGAATGTACCGATCCTGCGCTCGACGCCGTCCAGCCCGCCGCCGTCGGCGACCACCGCGCCGCCCCTGCCGTTGTCGGTGACGGCGATCCGCAGACGGCCGTCGGTGTGCGCGAGACCGACCCAGATCCGGTCGGCGCCCGCGTGCTTCACCGCGTTGGTGAGCACCTCGCTGACCGCGAAGTACGCGGCCGACTCGACCGGCGCCCCGGCCCGCCCCGCCAGCTCCACCTCGACCTCCGCCGGCACGGGGAGCCGCAGCGCCAGCGCCCGCACCGCGTCGCCGAGGCCGCGCTCGGCCAGCACCGGCGGATGGATGCCGCGCACCAGGTCCCGCAGCTCGGTCAGCGCCTCCGCCGACGACCTGCGGGCCTGCGCGAGCAGCTCCCTGGCCTTCGCCGGGTCCTTCTCCATCAGCGCCTCGACCGTGCCCAGGTCCATGCCGACCGCGACGAGGCGGGCCTGCGCCCCGTCGTGCAGATCGCGCTCGATGCGCCGCAGCTCGGCCGCGGAGGTGTCCACCGCGTCCCGCCGGGACGCGGTCAACGTCCGTACGCGCTCCTCCAGTTGCCCGGTGGCGGGCGCGAGCACGTACCGGGTGAGGAGGAAGTGCGCCCGCAACAGCGCGGGCGTCACGAACAGGCCGGTGGCGAGCAGCGCCGTCGCGAGCACCGCGGCGAGCAGGGCCGTGCCCTGGCCGCTGATCGGCACGAACCCGTACCACCAGCCGACGTGCGTGCCGTCGGTGAAGGCCCGCCACAGCCCGGCCGCGAGCG
Source organism: Streptomyces sp. NPDC046939 (assembly GCF_040644575.1). NCBI lineage: Bacteria > Bacillati > Actinomycetota > Actinomycetes > Kitasatosporales > Streptomycetaceae > Streptomyces > Streptomyces sp. NPDC046939. Next base: position 77,753 of record NZ_JBEYWV010000010.1, on the reverse strand, counting down.
CGTACCCCTCCAGGGGGTAGAACGTCAGCGCGGCCGGGAGCAGCGCGGTGGCGAACCCGGCCGTCATGTCGACGAGCAGCCACCGCAGGTCACGCCAGGTCGCCGGGTCGGCGAGGAGCAGCCGGGTCCGCTCCGCCCGCCCGAGGAGCCCGCCACGCGGCCCGTCCGGCAGCGGCCGGTACGTGGCCGGGATCCGCACCCCGCACCATTCGGCGGCGACGGCCCGCCGCCAGTTCGCCCAGTGCCGTACGAGGCCGAGCACCCACGGGGTCGTCACGATGCCGAACCCGGTCACCGTCAGCGCCAGCGACAGGACCGACGCCAGGAACAGGGCGAGCGACCCGGCGAACCCGGCCACCGCGACCCCGAGCCCGCGCAGCCCCGCCACCACGGCGCTCCGCGCCCTCGCACCCATCGCCCGCTCCGTCCGTCCGGCACCCGTACGGCTCACAGTGTGGCCGGTCGGAGCGGTCCGGGGCAGTGGCGGCGGCACCCGTGGCGGGGTGGTGCTGCCTACACCCCGGGCACGTACTTGTAGCCGACCCGGCGCACCGTCTGGATCGTGTGCCGGTGCTCGGCGCCCAGCTTGCGGCGCAGGCGGGCGATGTGGACGTCGACGGTGCGGCCGTCGCCCACGTGCCCGTACCCCCACACGGTGGTGACGAGCTGGTCGCGGGTGTGCACCCGGTGCGGATGCGCGACGAGGTGCGCGAGCAGCTCGAACTCCAGGTAGGTGAGGTCGAGTTGGCGCCCGCGCACACTGGCGGTGCGCTGCGCGTCGTCGATCCCGATCAGCGGGTCGGCCAGGGCCGGGGCCTCCTCGGGCGCGTCCCCGTCGGCCGGGGCGGAGGGCACGGGCTGCGGCGGCTGCTTGTCGGCCGGGACGAGCACCAGGTAGCCGATCATCGGCGGGTGGCCCGGCAGGGTGGGCAGGGTGTGCGGAGGGGCGGGCAGCAGTGTGGCGCCCGGCGGCAGGTAGTCGGCGACGTCGACGGCGGGGACGAGGGCGGCGGGCGCCACCTCGTCCCGGTCGACGGCGCGCAGCCGGGTGCGGGGGCGGGCGGGGTGGGGAAGCGGGGAGAGCGGGCGGGCGTCAGCCATGAGTGGTCAACTCTTTCGCGCGGAGTCGTCGGTTCAGGACGTACGTCGTGCGCGCGGACCGAAGGCCGTGCAGCGGGTGGACCGGTGCCGGTTTTAGAGGGCCTGCGCGTTCGTCGCGCGGCAACACACCCGGTCGAAGTCGTGATGCTGGCGGGAGGGCCAGAACGGCTCGAGGTCGTGACGACGACCCCGCGCGGTGATGTCCTGGTGACTGGCCATGCCCTCATTGAAGCAGATGCGGTACGCGAAGAAGAGGGCGCCCGCGGACAACGCGGGCGCCCAAGGGGTCTTCATGGCCGAAAACGGACGGTCTCAGACCTGTCCGGCCTTCTCCAGGGCGGAGCAGCAGGTGTCGACGAGCAGCCGCGTGACGACGTACGGATCGACGTTGGCGTTCGGGCGGCGGTCCTCGATGTAGCCCTTGCCGTCCTTCTCCACCTGCCACGGGATCCGGACCGAGGCGCCCCGGTCGGAGACGCCGTACGAGTACGCGTTCCACGGGGCCGTCTCGTGCAGGCCGGTCAGCCGGTCGTCGATGCCGGCGCCGTAGTTCTTCACGTGGTCCATCGGCTTCGAGCCCTCGCCGAGCGCCTCGCAGGCGGTGATGATCGCCTCGTAGCCCTCGCGCATCGCCCGCGTCGAGAAGTTGGTGTGCGCGCCCGCGCCGTTCCAGTCGCCCTTGACCGGCTTCGGGTCGAGGGTGGCCGAGACCTTGAAGTCCTCGGCGGTGCGGTAGAGCAGCCAGCGCGCCACCCAGAGCTGGTCGGAGACCTCCAGCGGGGGGAGCGGGCCGACCTGGAACTCCCACTGGCCCGGCATGACCTCGGCGTTGATGCCGGAGATCGCGAGCCCCGCCGCGAGGCAGTGGTCCAGGTGCGCCTCGACGACGTCACGGCCGTGGATCTCGTCCGTGCCGACCCCGCAGTAGTAGCCGCCCTGCGCGGCGGGGAAGCCGCCGACGGGGAAGCCGAGCGGGCGGTCGCCCTCGAAGAACGTGTACTCCTGCTCGATGCCGAAGACCGGCTCCTGCGCGCCGAACCGGGCCTCCGTCTCGACGAGCGCGGCCCGGGTGTTCGACGCGTGCGGCGTCATGTCGATGTCGAGGACCTCGCACAGGACGAGGACGCTGTCGCCGCCGCGGATCGGGTCCGGGTACACGGCGACCGGCTTGAGCACGCGGTCCGAGGCGTGGCCCTCGGCCTGCATGGTGGACGACCCGTCGAACCCCCAGACGGGCAGGGACTCAAGGCCGTCCGGGGAGCCCGCGACGATCTTCGTCTTCGAACGCAGCTTGGCCGTCGGCTCGGTGCCGTCGATCCAGATGTACTCAGCCTTGAACGTCACGGGGCCACTTCCTCGCCTACGGGTCACCATCTGCCGCGCAGCCTGCCAACGACCGATTTCCCGGCCATTGCCCGAGCGTGAATCCCGTGTTACCGGGATGCGCCCCGGGACGCCGCTTCCCGGGGCGGCGGCCGGCCGGGTCGCGGGCTCAGCCGCGGCCGAGTGCGTCCCGTACCGCCTCTTCGCTGCGGCCCACCACGGCCGTGCCGTCGTCGGCCGTGATGATCGGGCGTTGGATCAGCTTCGGGTGGGCGGCCAGCGCCTCGATCCAGCGCTCACGGGTCTCCGCGTCGCGCGCCCACGAGGCGAGCCCCAGTTCCTTCGCGGCCGCCTCCTGGGTGCGGGTGATGTCCCACGGCTCCAGACCGAGCCGGCCGAGCACCGCGCGGATCTCGTCCGGGGACGGCACGTCCTCCAGATAGCGGCGCACCGTGTACTCGGCGCCTTCCGCGTCGAGCAGGGTGAGCGCGCTGCGGCATTTCGAGCAGGCCGGGTTGATCCAGATCTCCATGGGGCCCACGGTACGCGAGGCGCCTCCCGTGACCCCCTCAAATAGCCGCTGGCCAGCGGCTTTTGTCAGTGGGCGGCAGTAGAATAGAAGCACTGTTCGAGAGCTTTCGGGGGCTTTCGAGTTCGCGACAGGAGGATGTGCCTGTGCCCGCTGCCGCACCGATGCTGCTGGACCTGCCGTACGCGCCACTCGCCAAGAAGCCGCTCCCCGCGGGACGGCCCCGCGACTGGTACATCACCCACAACCGTCGCCTCAAGGCCATGCGCCTGGCGATAGCCCTGCTCGACTCGGGCGTCTACCTGCCGAACCAGGCCCACAACAAGAAGATCCGCGCCACGGCCGAGCTCATCGGTATCCATCCGCCGTCGGACACGACGTGCCACATGGTGCGGGCGCTGATGCGCTACTGCCGCTGACCTGAGGCGTGGAGGAGGGGCCGGACCACGCGTCCGGCCCCTTCCGCACGCACGCGCCCGGGCGGAGCCCCCGCACGCCGTGGCCGGGAACCACACCCTGCGCCCCCCGCCCCGGAGGACTAGGCTCGCGGAGGTGCCGCCTCCTTCGCCCGACACCTTCGCCGTCGTCGCCGTCGCCGCCTCCGCGGGCGGCATCCACGGCCTCGCCACCCTGCTCGGCGGGCTCGGCGCCGAACTGCCCGTGCCCGTGCTCGTCGTGCAGCACCTCGACCCCCGCCACCGCACCGTCCTCGCCGAGATCCTGGGCCGCCGCACCGGCCTCACCGTCAAACTCGCCGAGCAGGACGAGACGGCCCGCCCCGGCACCGCCTACATCGCGCCGCCCGACCGGCACCTCCTCGTGGGCCCCGACGGCACGCTCACCCTCACCCGTACGGAACTCGTGCACTTCCTGCGGCCCTCCGCCGACCTCCTCTTCGAGTCCGTGGCCGGGGCGTACGGGCCGCGCGCCGTCGCCGTCGTGCTCACCGGCACCGGCAACGACGGCGCGATGGGTGTCGACGCCGTGAAGAGCCGGGGCGGTACCGTGATCGCGCAGGATCCGCAGAGCGCGGAGTTCCGAGGCATGCCGGAGGCCGCCGTGGGTACAGGGGCGGTGGACTTCGTGCTACCTCTGGAGGAAATCCCCACGGTCGTCCGTGGGCTTGTCGAGGTCAAGAGGCAGTAGGTACGCGACGATGAGTGAAGCGCCCCGCGAGGCGGAGACGGACGAGGAGCTGGAGGACCTCCTCGGCTTTCTGAGGGACGCCCGCGGTTTCGATTTCACCGGGTACAAGCGTTCGTCGCTCGGCCGCCGCATCCGTAAGCGCATGGCCGACGTCGGCATCGGCGCGTACACCGACTACCGCGACCTCCTCGAGACGAACGCCGACGAGTTCCGGGCCCTGTTCAACACCATCCTCATCAACGTCACCTCCCTCTTCCGGGACGCCGACGCCTGGACCTTCCTCCAGCAGGAGGTGATCCCCGAGCTCCTCGACCGGCTCGGCCCCGAGGAGGAGATCAGGGTGTGGAGCGCGGGCTGCTCCAGCGGCGAGGAGGCGTACTCGCTGGCGATCATGTTCGCGGAGTACCTCGGCCTCGACGAGACCCTGGCCCGCGTCAAGATCTACGGCACCGACGTCGACGAGGAGGCCCTGCGCGACGCCCGCTCCGGCCTCTACCCGGCGAAGACCCTCGAACCGCTCAGCGCCGAACTGCGCGACCGCTACTTCGAGGTCAACGGCTCGCAGTTCAGCTTCCGGCCCGACCTGCGCCGCCGCGTCATCTTCGGCCGCCACGACATCACCCGCGACGCGCCCATCTCCCGCCTCGACCTCCTCGTCTGCCGCAACGCGCTGATGTACTTCAACGTCGAGGCGCAGACCCAGATCATCGACCGCTTCCACTTCGCCCTGCGCGAGCGCGGCTTCCTCTTCCTCGGCAAGGCCGAGATGCTGCTCAACGACGCCGACCGGTTCGACGTCGTCAGCATGCGCCAGCGCATCTTCCGCCGCCGCGCCGGCAACGCCTCGGCCCCCTACCAGCCCGCCCCGCCCAAGCTCCGTACGAACTTCGGCGGCGAGCTGCAGAGCGTCGCCCGCAACCGGCAGGTCCGCGACCTGGTCCTCGACGCCGCGCCCGGCGCCGCCCTCGCCGTGGACACCGACGGCATCGTCGTCCTCATCAACAACCACGCCCGCGTCCAGTTCGGCCTGACGACCAACGACATCGGCCGCCCCTTCCAGGATCTGGAGATCTCCTACCGCCCCGTCGAACTGCGCTCCCTGATCGACCAGGCCACCCACGAGCGCCGCACCCTGCGGGTCAACGGCGCGGAGCGCCGGTCCGGCGACGACGCCCAGTTCTTCGACATCACGGTGCAGCCGCTGGTCGGCGCGGGCGGCCTGCCCGCCGCCACCAACATCACCTTCACCGACGTCACCGTCGCCACCAAGCTCAAGGCCGAGATCAAGCGCGTACGCGAGGACCTCGAGACGGCGTACGAGGAGCTCCAGTCCACGAACGAGGAGCTGGAGACCACCAACGAGGAGCTCCAGTCCTCCATCGAGGAGCTGGAGACGACCAACGAGGAGCTCCAGTCCACCAACGAGGAGCTGGAGACCACCAACGAGGAACTCCAGTCCGGCAACGAGGAACTGGAGACCATGAACGAGGAGACGCGCATCCGCAGCGAGGAGCTGGACGAGGCGCGCGCCTTTCTGGAGGGCGTCCTCACCTCCATCGCCGCCGCCGTCGTCGTCCTCGACAAGAAGCTCAACGTCAAGAGCTGGAACCGCGGCGCCATCGACCTGTGGGGCCTGCGCACCGACGAAGTGCTCGACACACCCTTCTTCGGCCTGGAGTTCGGGCTGCCCACCCAGGAGCTGCGCGCCGTCGTCGAGGAGTGCGTCCGCTCCGGCAAGCGCGGCGCGCCCGTCGAGATCGACGCGGTCAACCGGCTCGGCCGCAGCTTCGTCTGCTCCGTGCAGTGCAGCCCGTTCGACGGGCACCGCGGCGGTGTCGTCCTATTGATGGAAGAAGGCCGAAGCGTCGGGACGGCCTGACCCGGCGGGCGTAGGCTGACGCCATGGAGCCATGGGGCGGTTCGCCGACACAGGCCGCGCTCGCCTTGCAGCGTGCGACCACGGCCCGTCAGCGCGCGGACCGCGCGCGCAAGCTCGTCGAGCGCTACGAGTCGCTGGCGGCCAGGACCAGCGACGACCTGTACCTGCGCCTGGCCGACGTGCACCGCACCACCGCGACCCGGCACGCGGTCGCCGCGGACCTCCTGGAGGCGCACGCCCGCCGCACCGGCCAGTGGGCCCGTGACGGAGGACCCCAGCCCCTCTTCATGACCGGTGTCGCCGAGGCGTGCGGCACCCGCAGCGTCGCGGTCACCCTCGTCGACGGAGACCGCAACCAGGTCGCCGTCGCCTCCTCCGACCCGTCCTCCCACACGGCCCAGGACCTGGAGTTCGTGCTCGGCGAGGGCCCGGCGCGGGACGCCGTGCGCGACGGCGCCCCCGTCGACGTGTCGGACACCGGCCTGAGCACCCGCTGGCCCGGCTACGGCCCGGCGCTCAGATCCCTCGGCATCGCCCAGGTCGTGGCGGTGCCGCTCCAAGTGCCGGGGGAGTGCATCGGCGCCCTCGCCGTCTTCGACCCCCACCCCGGCGTGACCACCACGACGCAGGTCGCCGAAGTCGCCGACGCGCTCACCCGGAGTGTGTTGATCGGCCAGGACGCGGTACCCGGACTGTTCGGCGGTGTGGACTACCGGGCCGTCGTCCACCAGGCGGCCGGCATGGTCGCCGTCGAACTGCACTGCCAGGTCGGCGATGCGCTGGAACTCGTCAAAGCCCGCGCTTTCGCCGATGGACGCCCCATCGGGGACGTGGCCCGGGATATCGTCCACGGACAACTGAAACTCGGCTGAGAGGTCTTCCACCGTGACGCTCCAGGAGCAGGAACTCGCGGCGGTCTTCGCCCAACTGACAGGTGCGGCCGCGCGGGACCCGCTCGACACGCAGAACCTGCTCGCCACTCTCGTGGAGGGCGGCAGGCGCTTGTTCGACGCGCCCGGCGCCATCGTGCACTACGCGCCCGGGACCACGCCCGTCACCACCGACGGCACGGACGACTCCCTGCGCTCGCTCGCCTCCGACGCCGCCGCCTGGCGCGAGGGCCCCGGCTACGACGTGCGGACCACGGGCTGCGCCCTCATCGACGTCGACGCGACCACGCAGCCCACCCGCGCCCGCTGGCCGCGCTGGACCGCCCGCGTCAAGGCCCTCGGCCACACCCGGGTCACCGCGCTGCCGCTGCCCGCCAAGGACGGCCCGGCCGGCGCCCTCGTCCTCTTCGGCGCGCCCGGCCGCAGCCTCGACGAGAAGGCCCTCTCCCTGGCCCGCTCCTTCGCCGACGCCGCCGCGCACACGCTCTCCCTCCAACGCGAGGTGACCGAGAGCCGCGTCCTCGCGGGCCAGCTCGAACACGCCCTCTCCAGCCGCGTAGTCGTGGAACAGGCCAAGGGCATCCTCGCCGCGCAACACTCCCTCTCCCTGGACGAGGCCTTCTCCCGCCTCCGCAAGTACGCCCGCTCCCACCAGCGCAAGGTGGCGGACGTGAGCCGCGAGGTCATCGAGAACGGGGATCTGCCGAAGGGGGCGTAGCACTGCGCCCCGGCTCGCTACGTCGTGACGGGGGTGCCTCGCCCCCACAGCTCCTCCGCGTGGTCGCGGAAGCGGTCGAACATGCCTGACCCGCCATGACGGCGCGGATGCGACGTTCGCCGGCCCCGCCGCGCGAGCATCACCGGGGAGTCCATCTGTCGCCGTCAACGACGGCAGACAAGGATTCCGCCGAGGCAGCGGATCTCGAAGGCCCCATGTTGAGCGATGTGTTCGCCCACGATGGTGCGTGCCCGCTCGATGGTGGCCTCAAAAGGCACGTCGTGCTGGTCCGCCCACGCGCGATAAGAGGCCAAATGCGCAACGACCGGTTCGGCGTCGCGGACGGTGATGGTGCCGGGCAGTTCGATCGTCTCGACCTGGCCGAACTCCTCTTCGAGGAAGCTCGGCGCTTTCTCCAAGGAGAACCGGGCGCTGAGCGAGATCCGTGCGGGGCCTCGACCGGAGCCGAGAACGTCGCCGGCCGCTCGCATCCACAGCTCGTCCAGCTCGGCCTTGTCGCGATCGCTGTTGGTGGAGGTGACCAGCAGACCGTCAGCCGTGACCACGCGGGAGAGCTCCCGTATGGCCTGGGCGATGTCCGGCGCGTGATACAGCATGTGGAGCGCCAGGGCTGCGTCCACGCTCGCCGAGGCCAGCGGGAGCCTCGCCACATCGGCCACTGCCACGGGCCCCGGTACGGCGACGAGGATGCCGGGCGCGATGTCCAGGCCCAGCAGTTCGAGTTCAGGGCGCTCCTCACGGATCCGCTTGGTGAACTTGCCGTTCCCGCAGCCGACATCGACCACCCGCCCACGCACGGAACTCAGCTGCTCAGTGACGATGCCCGGCAGGTCGTAGCGGGGATGCTGCCACTGGTAGAGGGACTGGCGTGCGGCGAGGTCCCGGTCGCCGTTGTAGGCGCTCCCCGCGAGGCGCTCGCGGTCGGTCACAGCCGCGTCATGGGCGGCGGAGTGGTCGGTCACGTCGGCAGCTCCGAAGAACGGGCGGCGAAGGGGGCCGCGAGGACGGCCATATGGTCGATACGCTCGCGCAGCGGGGCCACCTGCGCAACTCCACCGTACTGCCGCCCGCCCAGCTCCCGGCCGAGATCGACCAGCCTTCGCACGATGCTCGCCGACAGACGGTCCACAGGCGCGTCAAGCACAAAACCGATCATCGCCTCGGTGCCGTCGAGGTCATCAAGGAGCATGTGGCCACGGGCGAGGTCGAGATGTGCGGCGAAGAGGTCGCCCACCGACTGGTCGTCGTCCTCCGCGCCGCGGTAGAGCCGGATTGCCGAGTCCGCGCTGGCGATGGCCTGCTGGACATGGGCGCGACCACCGATGGCCAGATGTGTCGTCCCGGCATACGCGAACTGCTTGGCGACCGGAAAAGCGAACAGACCCGACACCTCGTCATGCCCGAGCATTCCTTCCCGGCAGCGTTCCGCATCCGCCAATGCGATCGCGGCGTTCGCCTTGTCACCTGCTATCGCGAGCGAACGCGCCTCCAGGCTGGCGAGGCGAGCACAGATGCTCCCTTCAGCTCCATGGCGGCGCCCAGCACGGGCGAGCTGGGCCGCCTGCTCGTAACGCCCCGTCCAATATGCGATCAAGGACTCCACCGCCCGCGCCCAGGCCAGCATCCCCTCGTGCCCCGCCGCATCGGCGCATGCGCGGGCGGTACGGGTATGAGTGGCCGCCGATTCATAGCGCCCCACATCCAGGCACACGTGCGCGGACAACCCGCACAGCCGCGAGGCCGAGACGTACAGATCCCTGGTCTGTCTGGGGCGTTGACGGCCACGCAGCAGTTCGAAGACGCCATCCCGTAGCTGCTTGATCTCCACGTGCAGTTCCAGCAGCGGGTGACTGACGTACGAGCGCGCCAGCCGTGCCACATCCGCCTCAAGCTGCTCGACGATCAGCTCATCGGCGTTGCGCTGGGCGATGAATGCGGCGAACTCCGCCGAAGACGAGGCGTCTGCCGACACGGCACCGACCACGGACCACACGGACCTCCGCCCCGCCAGACCGTCAGAGCCCTCCGCCCCGTCAACGTGACGGCGCCGCCGTCTGGTGGTTGCCACGGCACGATCAAGAGCGCCGACCTCGACCGCGAACACCTGGGCCAAGTGGTTGCGGGTGTACGGGACCGGGATGCGCACCTCACGCTCGTAACGCCCGATCTCCTTGCCGGTCATCGCCGCCCGCCCCTCCACGGCGTTGTACCTGTCAGCGACCTTCTGCTGAGTCCAGCCACGATCTGTGCGCAGGCCGAGGAGGAAGGCCCCGATACCCGTCTCGCCCATCCTGTCCCCCGGAATGTGTGGTTCTGGCCCCCATAGTGGCCCCCGGCTCGGCCCCCGCGCTGGCTCCCGACCCAAATGAGGGAAATCGGTTGGCTGTTGGACATGTACCGCAGACCACGCGATGAGCCGAAGGACGCCGGAAAAGCGATGGCCCAGCGCACGATGCTGTTCGACCGGAGAAAGCTCACCGCACGCACAGCCCGCGAGTTCGCCACCGAGACCCTCACCCAGTGGGGTTGCGGGGAACGCCTCGACGACATCCGGCTCTGTACGTCGGAACTGGTCACGAACGCCCTGCTGCACGGCGCGCCCACCGACGACGCGATTCTCGTACGCGTCGGACTCCATGACGGCCAGGTGTACGTCGAGGTGCACGACAGCGGTGACGGCATGCCGGAGCAACGCGCGGCTCAGGCCACCAGCGTCAACGGACGCGGCCTGCTCCTTGTCTCCGCCATCGCCGATGACTGGGGGGTCGCCACCAGCGAAGTGCCCGGAAAACGCGTCTGGGCATCCTTCAAGGTGCCGACGCGGTCTCCGTGCTGATTCCTACTGGCAGCCACCCATCCGCGCTGCGTGCTTCTCATGCCCCCTGGCATGAGCTCCGGCTTGCAGCCGCTGAGCTGACAACGGACTGCTCCCACACCGTAAGGAAACCGGCCGTGACCATGCACCCACTGTCCCCGAACACCGTGCTCGCCAACGCTCTCCACCATGCCGAGGACGTCCTCGCCCCACGCTTCATGGACGGACCACCCGAACGAATCGTGCTCGTCGTCGGCACGCAGATCAACGGAGCGCCACACCTCGGCACCTCCCTGGTGCAGTCCCTCGCCTTCGCCATGGGCGCCCGTCTCCGCGCCCGATTCGATCTGCCGACGGACGTCCTCTTCAGTGCACTCGACAATGCGCCGTACGACCTCGCCACGGACCCGACGACCGGCCACCGCTACCAGCGGGCCTACGCTCAGGCCCTCGGGAAGCAGGCCCTCGACGACCTCGTCGCCGACTTGTACGAGCCGCTGTTCACGGAGCTGTCGCGACGCCTCGGTATTCCGTACCGCATGCAGACGTACTCCCAGCAGCAGGCCGGCGAAGACTTCCGTCGCACATGGTTGAGGCTGTTGCCTCGCATCGATGCTGCCCGCTGGTGGCTCGCTCCTTCCACCGGCACCCCGCATGTCCGTGTGCCGTGTCCGCAGCCCGGATGCGGCTGGTCCGAGAAGCACGCCGAGCGAACCCAGGTGCACACCAGCACTTCAGAGGCGGCCACGATCACCGCCGTCTGTCTCCACCACGGTCCCTACGAGGTGACCATCGCTCCCACGGCGGGCGCGTACCTGGACCTGGCCACGCTGTACCGCAACCTCGTCAAAGAACTCACCCTGTCCAGCGATCGTGGCACGCTCCACGTCATGGTCAAGGGCGGTGACTGGGTCTTCGGCTCTCACCTCGTCGACGAGGCCCTTCGGTCCGTCGGTCTCACCCGTGGCCAGCTCCCCGCCCGCCTCTTCTGTCCACAGATCGTCACGGACACCGGCGCCAAACTGTCCAAGTCCCTGATGCGAGAGGGGCACGCCCCCTTGCCCCACGGCGCCGTCGAGTGGATGCTCGACACCCGGCGGTGGCCCGGCTCGTTGCCCCAGTACGCCGACCAATTGCTCGCTCTGACCGAGACCCTGCTGTCCGACGCCCGCCACTTCTTCCGTTCCTGGTCGGCCGCAGAGATCGGCCGCATGATGACGACACCAGCCCCCAGGAGCATCCCCGCCCCATGACCGACACCACTGCCCGCGTCCACGCACTCAACCTCTACCGCCAGTACTTCGACCTCGTGGCCGCAGGTACCAAGACCATCGAGGTGCGGGTGAAGTACCCGCACCTCGAAGACCTCGCCGCGGGCGACATCATCCGCTTCCGCGTCAAGGGGACCGACGAAACCTGCGACGTTCGCGTCCTACGTGTCACTGAATACGAGACGTTCGAGGCCCTCCTCGACGGCGAAGGCCCAGCCAACGTCAACCCCGACGCCACCCGCGAGGAACAACTCACGAACATCCGCAGCATCTACGGCCCTCAAAAGGAGGCTCTCGGCGCACTCGCCGTCGAGATCACCTTGTAGCCGCAATCCCACGACGTACACGTCGGTGCTGGTGCGCTTCGGCTCTGCACCTCGTGCCGGAGTTGTTAAACGAAGGGTTCACTGCGAGGTTGTCCGGCAGCAGTGGCGACAGTTTGCGACGCATTCGATCCGGATCAGCTATAGATCGGTCAGTGCAAATTTCCTGATTGGAAGCCGGGTATCGCCTGTCAGTGGTGGGAAGTAACGTGCGCGCATGGCAGGAGCCTCTGCCGAATCACCCGACAGTGCTATGAACGGAACGGCCACGCCAGAATGACTCCGGACCTCTTCAGCGCGACCAGCCAACCGACCACCGCCTTGAGCGCGCCCACTCTCGGGGCGCAGCGGAGCAGGTGGATGCAGCAGGCGTCAACCGCACCGAACCTCCAGTGCGGGAAGGACGAGAAGTGGCCGCTCACCCTTGAGCTCGTTCGCCGGATCGGCGCTGGCGAGGCCACGGATATCGACGCGCGGCCGCAGCTGTCGAGTGTCGAGTCGTCGAGGTCCTGGCGGCAGTTCTCGTACGCGCTGCGTCCGATGGGCTTGGTTCAGAAACGAAAAGGAGTTCTTCAACTGACACCCGAGGGCTCCGAACTGCTGGCGGACAAGTCGCGCTCACGTCTCGCCTCGTTGATGGCCGAGCGGATCCGGCTATTCGCCGAGGTGCTCGGGCTCCTCGTGCGCGAGCCGCTGACGGTCGAAGAGGTCAATGCCCAGTTGATTGAGTCGTACAACCTCGACTGGACGAGCGTCAACAACACCCGTGTCCGCATGACCTGGCTCGAAGCCCTGGGGCTGACCGAATGGCTGGGAGAGCGGAAGCAAAGCGCGACCGCTGAAGGACGGTCGCTCTTCGCCACCTGGGAAGTCGTCACGCCTTCGGCGCTGGCCATGCACGACTCGGATGAAGCGGTCGACATTCCCGAAGCCCCAGAGGAGATCGCCGCACTCCTCGCGCACCTGGCCGCGAACGACGGCGCCCATGAGGCCAGGAACACCTACAACATCTGGGTTCCGAGCCCGAAAGAGGACCCCAACAAAATCGAGAACTTGCGGACGTGTATCGCGGCCGCAGAGGACCAGATGGAGAAGGGCGCACTGCTGGGCTTCATCGCGGACCGGTTCGGCCTGAAGCGCAGCAGCGTCGACAGCATGCTGCCGTTCGTGCGGGCCGCCGGGCTTCTTTTGGAGGTTCGTCGCGGGGTGTTCACGGCAACGCCGGCCGCCAAGGCGTGGCTGCGGTCGGGGTCGGACATTGACTTCATCCGGATCCTTCACGCGAACATGAAGTTCGTTGGCGAGCTGATCCGTGCGGCGAAGGCCAATGTTCCGAGGAACGACGTGTACGGGCAAGGCATCACGTACGGCTTGAACAAGGACAAGGTGCGGTGGCTCACGGCCTTCATGGTCGAATCAGGTCTACTCATCGAGACGTCCTGGTCGTCGGTCCAGGCGACGGCGACCGGGCTGCGTCTCATCGAGACACTCCCCCTCGCCGAACCGCACCTGCCGGAGGCCGCCGTGGAGCTGGAGCTGTCTCCGGACCTGGCGAAAAGCACGTCGTGCGCTCCGAGCGAATCGGACAAGGTCTCGCTCATCGTGGAATCACTGACGCGTAGTTCCGTCGACCCGGGCGCCGATGGCTTGGCGCCCGGTGCGGCGTTCGAGGCGTACATCGAGAGCGCGTTCAGGCACATGGGCTTCCGCGCCCAGCGCATCAGTGGTTCCGGTGACACCGACATCCTCGTGCAGTGGTATGACGGCAACGGATCGTTGCGGACCGCGATTGTGGACGGAAAGTCGACGTCATCCGGTCGGGTCACGCACAACAATGTGAGCGACGTGGCAATCGACACGCATAAGGAGAAGCGTTCCGCGGAATACGTCGCTATCATCGGCCCAGCCTTCGGCGGCGACACGATCAAGAACATGGCCAAGCGGAAGCAATGGGCGCTCATCACCGCCGACGAGTTGGGACAGGTCGTCAGCTCTGCCGAGGCGCTCGGCCTGCGGCCTGCGGATGTTGGAATGTTGTTCGAGACGCCGGACGGGCTGTCCAGGCTTGCCGGGCTCATCGACACACGGCAGCGTGAGCTCGACATCCTGTCCCTCGTCATCTCCCGGCTCAAGACCGAGTCGGAGACGGAGGAGGCCGTTTCGGCACGCGATGTCTCGCTGATCGAGCGCGGGTCGCCGTTGGCGCCGAACATCGACGAACTGCTCGACACGTTCAGGCTATTCGACCGCCTCGACCTGGACATCGTGCGGAGCATTGAGGACGTGCAGGATCCGCGTTATGCGACCTACCGGATCGGGGACGCGCGATCGGCGGCGAAGCGCCTTCGCGCCATCGCGACTTCGATCGAGAGGGGCCTCTAGCCTCGAACTTTCGTGACGGCCCTCGACTGCCGATCCATCCCGCCTTCAACTGGGCGAGGTCGTCCCGGAAGTTGGCCACCGACGCACCGTAGGGCGCAACGACGCCGCCGGACTGGTTCGGCACGGACTGGCAGCCGTGGACCAAGCGCCCGCCGAGGGCGGCGTGGGCCTTCATGGACTCGATGCGGCGGTGCTCGTTGAACCAGCCGCCGTGGTAGACCTCGTCGAGCAGGCCACCCATGTCGACATCCAGGTCGAAGACGCTGGACCTTGCTGGCTCTAGCAATGCGTAGGTCTCGGTGGAGCCCTACAAGTACGCATGAGGCCACCACTCCATCCGTGTGGTGGCCTCACTGTTGCTGACGCTACGACAAGACTCTGGCCGAGCGGGGCACAAGAGGGCGGAAAACAAGCGAGACAGCGACTACTGCTGAACAGTGTTTTCGCAGGTCAACGTTTGCTTGCCGGAACCCTCCCAGGTCGCCCGGGCCTGATCTTTAGATGTCGAAGTACAGCTCGAACTCGTGCGGGTGCGGCCGGAGCTGGATCGGGGCGATTTCGTTCGTGCGCTTGTAGTCGATCCAGGTCTCGATCAGGTCGGAGGTGAAGACGCCACCGGCCTGGAGGTACTCGTTGTCCGCCTCGAGGGCGTCGAGGACCGCGGGGAGGGAGGTCGGGACCTGCTGGACGTTGGCGTGCTCCTCGGGAGCCAGCTCGTAGAGGTCCTTGTCGATCGGCTCGGCCGGCTCGATCTTGTTCTTGACGCCGTCGAGGCCCGCCATGAGCAGCGCCGAGAAGGCGAGGTACGGGTTCGAGGACGGGTCCGGCGCGCGGAACTCGACGCGCTTGGCCTTCGGGTTCGAGCCGGTGATCGGGATACGCATGGCCGCGGAGCGGTTGCGCTGCGAGTACACCATGTTGACCGGCGCCTCGAAGCCCGGCACCAGGCGGTGGTAGGAGTTCACCGTCGGGTTGGTGAAGGCCAGGAGCGACGGGGCGTGCTTGAGGATGCCGCCGATGTAGTAGCGGGCGATGTCCGAGAGGCCCGCGTAGCCCTGCTCGTCGTAGAAGAGCGGGGAGCCCTCCGACCACAGCGACTGGTGGACGTGCATGCCCGAGCCGTTGTCACCGAAGATCGGCTTCGGCATGAAGGTCGCGGTCTTGCCGTTGCGCCACGCGACGTTCTTCACGATGTACTTGAAGAGCATCAGGTCGTCGGCCGCGGCGAGCAGCGTGTTGAACTTGTAGTTGATCTCCGCCTGGCCGGCCGTGCCCACCTCGTGGTGCTGGCGCTCGACCTGGAGGCCCTGACGGTCCAGCTCCAGGGAGATCTCCGCACGCAGGTCGGCGAAGTGGTCGACCGGCGGGGCCGGGAAGTAACCGCCCTTGTAGCGGACCTTGTAACCACGGTTGTTCTCGACGGCGCCGGTGTTCCACGCGCCCGCCTCGGAGTCGATCTCGTAGACCGAGCGGTTGGCGGACGTCTCGAAGCGGACCGAGTCGAAGACGTAGAACTCGGCCTCGGGGCCGAAGTACGCGGTGTCGGCGATGCCGGTGGAGGCCAGGTACGCCTCGGCCTTCTTCGCCACGTTGCGCGGGTCGCGGGAGTACTGCTCGCCCGTGATCGGGTCGTGGATGAAGAAGTTGATGTTGACCGTCTTGTCGCGGCGGAACGGGTCGACGCGCGCGGTCGACAGGTCCGCGCGGAGCGCCATGTCGGACTCGTGGATGGCCTGGAACCCGCGGATCGAGGAGCCGTCGAAGGCCAGCTCCTCCGCCGGGTCGAACGCCGCGGCCGGCACCGTGAAGTGCTGCATCACACCCGGCAGGTCGCAGAACCGGACGTCGACGAACTTGACGTCCTCGTCCGCGATGAACTTCTTGGCGTCATCGGCGTTCTGGAACATCCAACTCCTCCTACTCCCACCCGGGGAGGGGCGGGGTTTGCAGCTCGGTGGTGCGGCCGGTGCGGTGGCACACGCTGGCCTTGACCATAGGCAGACGTGGTTTCTCAAGCATGACCCATTTGTTTCGCTCAAGTTAACCGGACCCGGGGGGCCGGGCGGGCGAGGCGGGCGCGCGCAGTACCGTGGACTTCGTGGACAACAGGGAAGCAATGGGATCGTGGCTGTCCGGGCCCCGCGAGGCCCTGGAACAGTCGGGCGCGGACTTCGGATACCGCGGCCAGCAGCTCGGCCTGCCGGAGAACGGGCCCGGTTCCATCGCCCGCCCCGGCCGTCGCATCGCGGCGCTCGTCATCGACTGGGCGCTCTGCATGCTGATCGCATACGGCCTCGTCACCCACGGTTACGACCAGGCTACGGGGAACTGGGCGCTGCTCATCTTCTTCGTGCTCGCCGTTCTGACCGTCGGCACGATCGGCTGTACGCCGGGTAAGCGGATCGTTGGGCTCCGGGTTGTTTCGGAGGCGGGTGGTCGGCTGGGTCTCGGCCGGGTCGTCGTGCGGACCGTGCTCTTGTGCGTGGCCGTACCCGCGCTGGTCTGGGACCGGGACGGTCGCGGGCTGCACGATCGGCTCGCGAAGTCCGTAGAGGTCCGTATCTGAGGCGTGTCGGCTGACCCCCGGTGGGGGCTGGGCGCGCAGTTCCCCGCGCCCCTGGAGCATGCGGCTTCGCCGCAGCCCCATGGCGCTGAGATGGCGCACGCAGTGCGCATCTCAGGGGCGCGGGGAACTGCGCGACCAGCCACGACGCACGCCGCAGACAAAGAACAGACATGGGAAGGCGCCCCGAGCACAAGCTGCTCGGGGCGCCTTCCCATCAACAGAACTCAGCGGAGCGTCAGCGCATCTTGCCGCCCCGAGGCATCCGCATCCCCTTGGGCATGGGCCCCTTCGGCAGCGGCATGTTCGACATCAGGTCGCCCATGGCGCGCAGCCGGTCGTTGGTCGCGGTCACCTGGGGGCCGGGCAGCACGCGGGGCAGCTTCAGCATGGTGGTGCGGAGCTTCTTGAGGGGGACCTGGCCCTCGCCGTTGCCGACGAGGATGTCGTGGACGGGGACGTCCGCGACGATCCGGGCCATCTTGCGCTTCTCGGCGGCGAGGAGGGACTTGACCCGGTTCGGGTTGCCCTCGGCGACGAGCACGATGCCGGCCTTGCCGACCGCGCGGTGCACGACGTCCTGGCTGCGGTTCATCGCGACCGCCGGGGTCGTCGTCCAGCCGCGCCCGATGTTGTCGAGCACGGCGGCCGCCGCGCCGGGCTGGCCCTCCATCTGGCCGAAGGCCGCTCGCTCGGCGCGGCGCCCGAAGATGATCGCCATCGCGAGGAAGGCGAGCAGGAAGCCGAGAATTCCGAGATAGATGGGGTGACCGATCAAGAAGCCGATCGCGAGGAAGACACCGAAGGTGACGATTCCCACTGCCGCGAGTACAAGACCGATCTTCGAATCGACCTTGCGGGTCATCTTGTAGGTCAGAGCGATCTGCTTGAGTCGCCCGGTGTTTGCAGCGTCCGCTGCAGGTTCCTTCCTCGCCATGTTCGGAAGTCTACGTGGCCGGTGGCCGCCGATGAACAGCAGCACCGGCCCGGGGACCCGGCGAAGGGCCTGCGCTCAGCCGCGCGAGCCGAACGATTCGAGGACGCGCTGCGCCTCCACCCGGTCCTTGGCGCGGCGGCGGTCCTCCAGGACGGAGGTCCAGGCGTTGCGGCGAGCGGTGCGCTGACCGCTGCTCATCAGCAGTGACTCGACGGCGCGCAGGGCGTCGGTGAAGGTCGGGATGGCGGTGGCGCGTACGGGCGCGGCCTGCATGGGTGAGGTCCCCCCTCGGTAACGGATCACGGGTCCGGACGGGCGAATCACGGGGTGTGGCTCGGAAACGGAACGGATCACGGCTTTGGTGAAAGGTGCACGAGGCGTGATTTCAGGGTCACTGATTGGTGTTACCAGGGCGTGACCGGACGGTCAAACCGCGATGAAGCCATGTCGGTCATGGCGCTAACGCGGGCGCGGCCCCGACCGTCGTCCTCAGCTGCGAGGACGGTCGGGACCGCGTCGTTCAGGCCGATACCGGCCGGTAGTCTCTTGTGCGTGAATTCACACAGCCCGCTCGGCGCGGAGTGAGTGCGCTCACACCGCCTGCGAGGCCACGTACGCGCCCCGCTTCTCGACCGCCATCTGGAACAGGCGGCCCGCACGGTAGGAGGAGCGGACCAGCGGGCCCGACATGACGCCGGAGAAGCCGATCTGCTCGGCCTCCTCCTTCAGCTCCACGAACTCCTGCGGCTTCACCCAGCGCTCCACGGGGTGGTGGCGCACGGAGGGGCGCAGGTACTGGGTGATGGTGATGAGCTCGCAGCCCGCGTCGTGCAGCTGGCGCAGCGCCTCGCTGACCTCCGCGCGCTCCTCGCCCATGCCGAGGATCAGGTTGGACTTGGTGACGAGGCCGTACGCGCGGGCCTCGGTGATGACCTTGAGGGAGCGCTCGTAGCGGAAGCCGGGGCGGATGCGCTTGAAGATGCGCGGGACCGTCTCGACGTTGTGCGCGAAGACCTCGGGGCGGGAGGAGAAGACCTCGGCGAGCTGCTCGGGGACCGCGTTGAAGTCGGGGGCAAGGAGCTCGACCTTCGTGCGGCCCTCGGGGCGGTTCGCCGTCTGCTCGTGGATCTGGCGGACCGTCTCCGCGTAGAGCCAGGCGCCGCCGTCCTCCAGGTCGTCGCGGGCGACGCCGGTGATCGTGGCGTAGTTCAGGTCCATCGTGACGACGGACTCGCCGACGCGGCGCGGCTCGTCGCGGTCGAGGGCCTCGGGCTTGCCGGTGTCGATCTGGCAGAAGTCGCAGCGCCGGGTGCACTGGTCACCGCCGATGAGGAACGTGGCCTCGCGGTCCTCCCAGCACTCGTAGATGTTGGGACAGCCCGCTTCCTGGCAGACCGTGTGCAGGCCCTCGGACTTCACGAGGTTCTGCATCTTCGTGTATTCGGGACCCATTTTCGCCCGGGTCTTGATCCACTCGGGCTTGCGCTCGATGGGGGTCTGGCTGTTGCGGACCTCCAGGCGCAGCATCTTGCGTCCGTCGGGTGCGACTGCGGACACGACCGGCTCCCTAAAGCTTCGATTCCTCGGCGTACATCAGGGTACGCCCGTGATGTTCATGGCCCTCACCAACGGCCAACCTCTGGCCTTCGGGGTGCATTCCCCCCCGCTGGTGGCGGGGGCCGTTACGCCGGGGTCTTCTCGATGACGCGCGGGCGCAGGTCCGCCTCGCCGAGGACGCGCCGCAGGTGCTTCTCGGCGACCGGCAGCACCTCGTCGATCGTGACCTCGCGGCCCAGTTCGTACGAGAGTGAGGTGACGCCCGCGTCGCGGATGCCGCAGGGGATGATCTTGTCGAAGTTGGAGGTGTCCGGGTTCACGTTGAGCGCGAAACCGTGCATCGTGACGCCCTTGGCGACGCGGATGCCCATGGCGCAGATCTTGCGGTCCTCGCGGCGCTGGCCCGCGTTGGACGGGGCGTACTCCGGGCCGTTGAGCCGGGGGTCGAACTCCGGGTCATTGGCGCGCGGGTCGAAGTCGAGGGTGAGGCCGCCGAGCTGGGGGCGCTGCTCGACCGGGTCGCCGAGGACCCAGACGCCGGCCCGGCCCTCCACGCGCGAGGTCTCGACGCCGAACTCGGCGCAGACCGCGATCATCGCGTCCTCCAGGCGGCGCAGGTGCGCGACCACGTCGACCGGGCGGGGCAGCTTCTGGATCGGGTAGCCGACGAGCTGGCCGGGGCCGTGCCAGGTGATCTTGCCGCCGCGGTCCACGTCGATGACGGGGGTGCCGTCCAGGGGGCGCTCCTCGGGCGCCGTGCGCCGGCCCGCGGTGTAGACCGCCGGGTGCTCCAGGAGCAGACAGGTGTCGGGCACCTCGTCGGCGAAACGGGCGGCGTGCACACGGCGCTGCTCGTCCCAGGCGACCTGGTAATCGACCTTGTCCGCACCGAACCCCATGCGGACGAACCGGAACTCACTCACGACAGTGCCTCCCTCGGCAGCGACCCGCTGCACCGTGCAGATATCGCGCCCTGAACAACTGTACGGCTCCCGCTCCCGGGCTCAGTGGGTGGGGAAGAGGCGGTAGGAGGCGTCGAGATCGCGGACCTCCACGGAGCAGGTGGTGCCCGGGGCCGCGGAGGTGTGCTTGTCCAGGAGGGCAAGGACGTCCTCGGACAGCGCGTCCTTCACGGACTGCGGGCGGCCGGGGAGCAGGCCGACCTCCACGTGCAGGAAGGGGGCGGCGACCCCGTCCACGTACGTGGCGGAGGGGCGGGCGAACGTCTTGCCGACGCCGACCGAGCTGACGCGCTCGACGACGAGGGGGTGGAGTTCGGCCACGAGGGCGGGGACGTCGACCGTGCCGGCGAGGCCGTCGGAGTAGTCGATGACGAGGTGAGGCACGGTAGGACCTTCCGGGTACTTCTCCGGGCACTGGGCGGCCGGATGCGGCGGCGGGGTGCTGCCTTCGACGGCTCACAGGTGCTCAGTACTTCTCGGTGTAATGCGCAAGCATCGTATGTCCCTGCGTACGGCCATGCGGAGGCAGCCTCCGGACTGCCCCTCCGCGCCCCCTTCGGGGGGCACAGCGTCCACTCTTCGCGAAGTTCGTCACACGATCGGATGAAGGGTCCGTCAAGCCCCGGTGGAGGCCGAATATCGCCGCTACATTCGCGCCGTTCCATGAGGGCTGCACCCCGGCCCGGAAGGCAGGAGACCGCATAGCTGATGACGGAACGACCTCCGCAGCGCACACCGAACCGCCAGCTCGCCGCGCTCATCGCGGAGGCTGGATTCTCCAACGCGGGCCTCGCCCGCCGCGTGGACCAACTCGGGCTCGAACACGGTCTTGACCTGCGATACGACAAGACATCGGTGACCAGATGGCTGCGCGGGCAGCAGCCGCGCGGGACGACCCCCGCACTGATCGCCGAGGTGTTCACCCGCCGCCTCGGCCGCCGTCTGTCGGCCCAGGACCTCGGGCTCGACGCATGCGCCCCCGTCTACGCGGGCCTGGAGTTCGCGGGCTCGCCCGAGGAGGCCGTCGACATCGTCAGCGGCCTGTGGCGCAAGGACTCCGGGAGCCACGCCGAGCTCCGCAAGATCGCGTTCACCCCGGCCGGGCTCGTGGTGCCCAGCCGCGACTGGCTGATCGGCCGCGCCGACGACCGCGTCATACGGGGTGAGGCACCGCCCCGCGTCCCTCCGCAGGGGCGGCCCGTCGTGCCACGGCAGCGCACCACCACCGAGCGCGGGCCCGGCCACCGGGTCACCGGCGGCGACATCGCCGCGCTCCGCTCCGTCGGCGAACTGTTCCGCGCCCTCGACCACGCCTACGGCGGCGGGCACGCGCGCCAGGCGCTCGTCCGCTATCTGGAGCACGAGGCGGAACCCATGCTCCGCGGCACGTACGGGGAGCAGACCGGGCGGCGCCTCTTCGCCGCCGTCGCCGATCTGACCCGGCTCGCGGGCTGGACCTCGTACGACATCGCGGCGCACGGGCTCGCGCAGCGGTACTTCGTGCAGGCGCTGCGGCTCTCGCAGGCGGCGGGGGACCGGATGTACGGCTCGTACGTCCTCATCACCATGAGCCGGCAGGCCGTCTACCTCGGCCACGGCCGGGAGGCGGTGCAGCTCGCGCGGGTCGCGCAGCAGGGGGTCGGGGCGTCCGCGCCGGCCGTGCTGCAGTCGCTCCTGCACGCCGTCGAGGCGCGCGGGCACGGCGTCCTCGGCGAGGTGCGGGCCTGCACGGCGTCGCTCGTACGGGCCGAGCGGGCGCTCGAAGCGGCGCGGACCGGGGACGACGTGCCGCACTGGGCGCGCTTCTTCGACGAGGCGCAGCTGGCCGACGAGTTCGGCCACTGCCACCGGGATCTCCAGCTCTACCGGACCGCCGCGCAGCACGCGGAGCGGTCGCTGCGGCTGAGGGCGCCGGGGTTCGCGCGGAGCCGGCTGTTCTGCCGGGTCGTGCTGGCCTCCGCGCGGCTGGGCCTAGGGGAACTGGACTCGGCGTGCGCGCTCGGCGCGGAGGCGGCGACCGCGGCGGCGGACATGCGGTCGGTGCGGGCGCACGAGTACGTGCGCGAGTTCGAGCGCCGGTTGGAGCCGTACCGCGACGCGGGGCCCGTCCGGGGCTACCGGGAGAAGGTCGCGGCGCTCGGTTGACCGGCGGGCTCTCAGGCCGCCTCGTCCACCGGCCGGGTCTCTTCCGGCCGGTTCCCGGACGGGGCGGCCGGGAGGCCCAGGTCGCGCAGGGCCGCCCGCGCCGCCCGGCGGCCCGAGGTGAGGGCGCCCTGGACTGTGCTGGTGTCGCGGTGGTCGCCGCACACGTACAGGCCGTCGACGAGGCGGACGGAGCGGCGCCGGTCGTGCGGCGCGGGCATCGCCGGGACCGCGCGCGGGGTGTGGTGGACGGCCAGGGGCTCCCAGGCGGCGGTCGACGTGCCGTAGAGCGCGGCAAGATGCAGGCGCAGCTCACGGTCGGTGGGCGGGGGGCCGAGCACCGTCGAGGAGACGAGTGCGCGGCCCGCCGGGGCCCGGACCGGGTCGACCTGGCTGATGACGGAGGTGTGCGCGACCGGTCCGAGCCGGTCGGCGTCGAGCAGCAGCGCGGGTTCGGTGAGGGGAGGCTCGGGCGCCGCGTGGTGCACGACGGTCACCTCGTGGAAGCCGGGGACGCGCAGGCCGGGCAGGAGTGCGGCGGCGGAGAGGGCGTCGGTCGCCAGTACGACGCCCCGGCACGGCAGCCGGCCGTGGTCGGCCGTGGTGACCGAGTTCGCCGAGACGGCGGTGGCCCGGACCCCGGTGTGCACGGTGCCCGGTGGCAGCGAGGCCGCGAGCAGTTCGGGGAGCGCGTCCGCGCCGCCCTCCGGCACGGCGAGGCGGCCCGCGGCGTAGGCGCGCAGCGCGAGATCGGCGCACCGGCTGGACGTCGTCAGGTCCGGATCGCACAACAGGGCCGAGAGCAGCGGGCGTACGAAGCCGTGGAGGGTCCGCGCGGGCAGCGGACGGGCCGCCAGGGCGCGGCCGACGGGGAGTTCGGGGCGGGCCAGGAGCCGGGCGGGCTCGGTCGTCGCGAGCCGGGCGAGGGCCGCGCCGAGCCTGGCCTGGTCCACGGGGCCGCCGAGCGGAGGGCGGGTGCCGCGCGGAGGGCGCGGGGCGGTCGCGAAGGCGCGCGCCGCGCTGAATGCGCCCCTCGCGCGCCGGGGGTCGGCCGGTTCGCCCGCGCGATGGCGACGGCCCGCGCTGTGCACGAGGACACCGGGTGCGAACAGCCGCAGCACGAGCCCGTCGAGGCCGGGCGCCCGGCGCAGTTCGGGGTACGAGGTGAGGAGCGGCCGTCCGAGCCGGTCGAGCCGGAACCCGTCGACCTTCTCGGTGGACATCCGGCCCCCCACCACGGACCCGGCCTCCAGGACCAGGACCCGTACACCCGCCCTGGTCAGGTGGTGGGCCGCGGAGAGACCCGCGACCCCGGCCCCTACGACGACGACGGACCCTGCTCCTGCGTCAGCGGGCTCAAGCACGTGCCCCTCCCAGAGTTGCGCGGCCGGCGGCGGCGGCCCGGCTCGGAGGCGTCATGCCTCGACAAGGCCGCGAATCACCCGGGTCAGGGGACGAGGGTAGGTCCGCGCCGCTCCGTGGACAGTCGCGCGCGGGGGCGGCACGGAGGCACGCGGTGCCACGACAGTGCGCCCCGCCCGGCCACCACCGGGGTGGCTAGGAGGAGACCAGCGACCCCGTGTCCACGGCCTCCTTCGCGTTCGCCGCGCTTCTCGCCTCCGGGGTCACCTCGTCCGCCGTCAGGACGTAGCCGGTGCCCGCGTCCGTCGTGGAGCGGGCGAAGACGACGCCGTAGACGCGGCCGTCCGTCGTGAGGAGGGGGCCGCCGGAGTTGCCGGGGAGGACCGTCGAGCGGATGGAGTAGATCTCGCGGGTGACCGTCCCGGAGCCGTAGATGTTCTGGCCGCCCGCGCGGATCGTGTCCGCGACGGTGGCCGCCTGGAGGTCGAGGCCGCCGTTCTCGGGGTAGCCCGCGACGACCGCCGCGGAGCCGCGCGAGGCCGTGTCGTCGAGCGGGAGGGCCGGGGCGCGCAGCTCGGGGACGTAGAGGACGGCCACGTCCTTGTCGGGGTCGAAGAGGACGACGCGCGCGGCGTAGGGGCGGCCGATGCCGCCGACCCGCACCGACGGGTCGTCGATGCCCGCGACGACGTGCGCGTTCGTCATGACGTGCTGGGGCGAGAACACGAAGCCGCTGCCCTCGCGGCCCTGCGTGCCGGAGGAGCCCTCCACCTTGACCGTGCTGCGCTGGGCGGCCCGGGTCGCCGCCGCCGTCACGTTGTCCCCGGAGGGCTTCGCGACCTCGGCCGACGGCTCGTTCGCGAACGGGTCGAAGACCTGCGGGAACCCGGCCGAGGTGAGCGCCCCGCTGGCCCGCGCGAACCAGCCCGGCGTCGAGGACGGCATGGTGTCGTGGACCGCGCCGAGCACCGACGAGCCCCGGATCGCCTGGTTCAGCGCCACCGAGGACGACGACGCGAGGACGCTCGCCGCCACCCACGCCACGACGAGCACCGCCGCCGCGCTCGCGACCGCGCCGCCCGCCCCGTCCGCCACCCGCAGCGGGCCCGGCGCCCGGTCCATGCCGCCGCGCACCCGCGCCGCGAGGCGCCCGGCGAGCGCCTGCCCGGTGACCGCGGGCAGCAGCACCGTGACGACGGCGACCACCGTCGCCGTCGACGTGCCGGGCGTGACCGAGTCCATCACGTACGGCAGCAGCCACACGCCGACGACCGCGCCGCCGACGAACCCGGCGAGCGAGACGAGGCCCGCGAGGAGCCCGCGCCGGTAGCCGGAGACGGCGTAGACGAGCGCGAGCACGATGAGCACGGCGTCGAGGACGTGGTTCTGCGGGTCCATATCGGTTAGGAACGAACACGGTCACCGTGCTGGTTCCGCCAACCGGCCCACATGTGGGAGACCGCACAGCGCGTCCGCCCGAGAGTGGGAGGCGTGCGTGGAGTGCGGAGGGTGGTGCGCTGGGCGCCCGGGGGAGCGGCCCTCGTGGCGCTGGTGCTGTGCGCCGTCGCGGGCGACCGGCCGGGATCGTCGGACCGGGAGACGACGGCCGTCCCCGTGGAGCGCGCGCACGCCGCCCCGGCACCGCGCATCGTGCCGCGCACCCGGTGGCTGGCGGGCATGAAGACGTACGACCGCGCCCCCGTCCGGTACGGGGACCGCGTCGTCGCCGTCTTCGTCCACCACACCGACTCGCCCAACGGCTACGACTGCGCCGACGTCCCCGGCATCATCCGCCTCGTCTACGCGGGCCAGGCCGGCGGCAAGGAGTGGGACGACATCGGCTACAACTTCCTCGTCGACCGCTGCGGAACCGTCTACGAGGGCCGGGCGGGCGGCGTCGACCGGCCGGTCGTCGGCGCCCACACCCAGGGCTTCAACCAGGACACCGCCGGGATCGCCGCCATCGGCACGTTCAGCGAGGGCACGCCCGTGCCGAAGGCGATGGCCGACTCCATCGCGGCGCTCGCCGCCTGGAAGCTCGGCCTGTCCGGCATCGACCCGCGCTCCACCGTCCGCCTGACCTCCAGCAACGACCTCAGCCGCTACAAGAAGGGCACCTCCGCCGCCTTCCACGCCATCGCCGGGCACCGCGACGGCTACAACACGGCCTGCCCCGGCGAGGCGCTGATGCGCGCCCTTCCCGCGATCCGCGCACGCGCCGCCCGGCTCCAGGGGCGCGGCTAGGCGGGCCGCAGTGTTCCGCCGCCGTTCAGGCGGTACGTCCTGCCGTGCAGGCCGGGGCTGGCGGAGGGGTCGTACGTCACCGAGTGGCCGTTGCCGTCGATCACGTCGGAGAGGCGCGCCCCGGGGCCGAGGTCCAGGCCCTTGAGCGACGAGTCACCGGAGACCGACCACCTGGCGTGGGCGCCGAGCGTCAGGGAGGCGCCCGTCACGGCCCCGTCCAGCTTGGAGCGGCCCGCCAGGTCGAGGGAGGCCGAACCGTCGGCGACGACCACGTCGCCCTTCAGCCGCACACCGTCCGCCGAGAAGGTCACGACCCCCTTGTCACGGACGCGCAGCAGCTTCCCGCCCTTCGTCTTGAGCTCGGCGTGACCGCTGACCCGTACGTCGGCGACGGCCTCCCGGACGGAGAAGAGGTCGCCGTCCGCCGCCTGGACCGACCCGCCGTCCATCGCGAACGACGTCTCGCCGTCGCCCCGCAGCACCACCCCGCCCGCGGCGGCCGTCGCCCGGACGTTGCGCAGGGACAGCGAGCCCCCGGGCTCCACCGTGAACGCCTCGGAGTTCGCGAGGTCGAACAGGGTCCCCGTCACCGACACGTCGCCCGCCGTCTGCACGCCCGGCGAACCGCACCCCGCCGAGGTCATCGTCGAGTCGTACACCTCCACCGCACCGCCGGGGCCCGCCGCGACCGGCGGCGCCTGCGCACCGGCCGTCTCCGTCTCGACGTACGACAACTCGGCCGCGCCCCCGTCCGCCGCGCGCACGCCGGGCGCGTACGAGCCCTTGGTGCGCACGGCGCTCGCGCTGAGCGTCGCACGCGCCCCCTTGCCCGAGGCGTACACGGCGGTCGCGCCCCTGCCCTTGGTGGAGAACCAGCCGCCGGACAGATCGAGCCGGCCGCCGTCCAGGGCCAGCGCGCCCGCGTTCAGACCGTGCCGGCCCGCCGCGTCGAGGGACGAGGTGCGGCCCCGCTTGAAGATGTGCGCGTCACGCGTCGACAGGTGGCCGGAGCCGGACACGAGCACCGCCGACTCGTCCCGCTCGTTCGACTCGAACACCTGCCTGCGCGGCGTGGCCTCCGCACCGCTGTCCAGCGTGTACGCACCGGCCGGCGCGGGCGCCGGGCCCGAGCCGTGGTCGGTGTCGAGCGGCACCGTCCCGCACCGCGCGCCGCTCGCCGTCGCGGGCGGGGACGCCACCGGCGGCGTCGCCGTCCCGTCGTCGTCCGAGCACGCGGACAGCGAGGACAGCGTCAGTGGCAGCAGCAGTACGGAGACGGCGGTCGCGGTACGGCGACGCCCCGGGCGGAGCCGGAGACCCAGGTATTTCATGGCCCCTACGTTCACACTTCACGCTCCGTGAGGCACGCCCGGGGCACTCCTGCCGTCACCAGGGCCGTCGTCAGGGCACATCCGGGGCGAAGACGAGCAGCGTCAGATCGTCCCGTACCGTCCCCGCGAACCGCACCACGTCCCGCCACACCGCGTCCGTCAGCGCCGCCGGATCGTCCCGCGCGTGGCCGCGCAACCGTTCCGCCAGCGGGTAGAAGCGGCCGGACGCGTCCCGCGCCTCCGTCACCCCGTCGGTCAGCGCGAGCAGCCGGTCACCACGGCGCAGGGGGAGCGTGTACCGCTCGGGCGGCCCGGCCCCGCCGATCCCGACACCCAGCGGCGCCCCCGACGGCACCGGCAGCTCCGTCACGCGCCCGCCGCGCAGCAGCAGCGGGCACGGATGGCCGCAACTGAGGATCCGTACGACGGGGGAGTCGTCCGGGAACTCCAGGAGCACCGCCGTCGCGAACAGCTCGGCCGGCTCGTCCCCGGCCGTGTCCACGAGGAGGCGGCGGTCGAGGCGCGCCGCCACACCCTCCAGGTCCGGCTGGTCGAGCACCGCCTCCCGGAACGCGCCGAGCAGCCCCGCCACCGTGCCCACCGCGGACAGACCGTGCCCCTGCACGTCCCCGACGACCGCCCGCACACCGTGCGGCCCGCGCCGCACGTCGAAGAAGTCACCGCCGACCAGCGCCCCGCGGTGCGCCGCCCGGTACAGGCCCGCGCACCGCACCGACCCCACCCGCTCCGGCAGCGGCGGCAACACCGCGAACTGGGCGGCCTCCGCGACCGTACGCACCGTCACCAGATGCTCGTCCCGGCGCTGCCGCACCCACGCGATCAGCACGCTCAGGACCGAGACGAACAGCACGGTCAGCAGATCGCTGTTGCCGGGGCGGCCGAACCCCGCCGGAGGCAGCGCCAGGAACCCCACGGCGACGGCGCCCAGCACGGCCGTCGCCGCGGGCCCGTACGACAGGGCGGCCAGCGGCGGGATCGCGCCGAGCAGGAAACCCAGCTCCAGATGCTGCTCCGTGGCGGCCTGGAGCGCGCCCAGACCGACGAGCAGCACGACGGGCAGCCAGCGCACCCAGCGGGGCGGCGGCGCGCCGCGCAGCCAGGCGCGCTCCTCCCCGTCACGGCGGCGCGCCAAGGGCCAGGTCATGCCGGCAGGGCTCCTCTCGCGACGGCCTTACGCCATCAACCCTGCTACGACTCGCCCGCCCCCGCACTCCGCCACGTGCCGTCGTGCAACGACCGCCCCATCAGCACGTCGTCCACGTACTCCCCGTCCAGCAGGAACTCCTCGGGCAGCACGCCCTCCACGACGAAGCCCTCGGCCTCGTACAGCTTGCGGGCCGGGGTGTTGTGGCCGAGCACCCGCAACGTGAGGCGGCGCGCGTCCTGCCGCCGCGACTCCTCGACCGCCGCCCGCACCAGCGCCCGGCCCACGCCGTGCCCGCGTGCGGCCGGTGCGACGGCCAGCCCCTGCACCTGCCTGACGTGCGCGTTCGACGGCAGCGAGGTGGGGCGCACGAGCCGGATGTACCCCACGACCCGCCCGTCCAGCTCGGCGACCAAGTGGTCGCGCGGGCCGAACCGGTCACTGAAGAACGGCGGATAGGGCGGCTCGCGCCGCTCCACGACCGCGTGCAGATACGACCAGGTGTCCCCGTCGAGGCGGCTCAGCGCCCCGTCGTCCTCCGGCACGGCGAAACGTATGAGAGGTGGCTGTCGCGACATGCGCGCCACTGTACGACCGGCAGGATGGGGGCATGACACGTATCGCGGTGGCGGGCGCCTCCGGACTCACCGGCTCGGCGCTCGTCCGCTCCCTGACCCGTGACGGACACGACGTCCTGCGCCTCGTGCGCCGGGACCCACGCGCGGCGGACGAGGTCCGCTGGGACCCGAAGAAGGGGGAGATCGACGCCGAACGGCTCGCCGGATGCGACGCCGTCGTCAACCTCGCCGGTGCCGGGGTCGGTGACCACCGGTGGACCGACGCGTACAAGCGGGAGATCCGCGACAGCCGCGTCCTCGGGACCCGGACCCTCGCCGAGGCGATCGCGGGGCTGCCCGAACCGCCCCGCGTCTTCGTCAACGGCAGCGCCGTCGGCTACTACGGGTCCACGGGCAGCCGCGCCGTCGACGAGTCCGCCCCCGCGGGGGAGGGGTTCCTCGCCTCCCTGTGCGTGGAGTGGGAAGCGGCGGTCGCGCCCGCGCGCGACGCGGGCGTCCGTACGGTCCTCGCGCGTACGGGCCTGGTCGTGTCCCGCGCCGGAGGCGCCTGGGGCAAGCTGTTCCCGCTGTTCAGAGCGGGGCTCGGGGGGCGGCTCGGGGACGGGCGGCAGTACTGGTCCTTCATCGCGCTGCACGATCATGTCGCGGCGCTGCGGCACTGCCTCGACACGGAGGGCCTGGCCGGCCCCGTCAACCTGACCGCTCCGCATCCCGCGACGAACCGTGAGGTCACGGCGGCGATGGGGCGGGTTCTGCGACGTCCGGCACTGTTTCCGGCGCCGGCGGTTGCGCTCCGCTTGGTGCTCGGGGAAATGGCGGGCGAGGTACTGGGCTCCACCCGGGCGGTGCCGAGCCGTCTCCTGAAGTCGGGGTTCGAGTTCGCGTTCCCGGGGCTGGACCAGGCGATCCGCGCGGCGTGAGGTGGGTCGGCCGTCTGCGGGCGGGTGGGGGCTGGCCGCACTCGACACCAGCGGGGACTACCCGAACCGTTCCGTCAGGCGGGGGTACAGGCCCGCCATCAGGGACTCGTTCTCGAAGTCGATCGGCGTGCCCTCCGGCTCCGCGGGGGCGGGCGGCAGCCCGAGGTCGGGGGCGACCGTGCCGGTCAGCTCCTCGTACGCCTCGTCCGCCGCGTACCCCAGATCCTCCCCGTCCCCGTCCACGTCCTCGTCGAACGCGTCGAGGGACTCCGCCAGCGAGTCCGGGTCGTGCAGCGCCCCCTCGAACACCTCCCGCCCCTGCCCGATCAGCCAGCACCGGAAGTAGTCGAACGCGTCGTCGCTGGCCCCGCCGAGCAGCACCCACGCGGCGCCCCACAGGTCCCAGCGGTAGGCGCGGTTGTAGCGGGCCTCGAAGTGCCGGGCGAAGTCGAGCACGGAGTCGGGGTCGTAGCGGAGGAGTCTGTCGACGAGCAGCTCGGCGTGGTCCTCGGGGTCGCCCTCGGCGGCCTCGCGGGTGGTGTCCACGATCTCCCAGAACTCGGTCTCGTCCATCACGGGACAAGCATCGGCCCTGTGCCGGGGGGCCGCACGCCGAGCGCCGGACGTGCGCCAGTTCGTTACGCGTGCACATGCCCAGGGCACCACCTGCCGAGGGCGGCGACGCGTCTACTCCCGCCCGTACCACCCGCACATCCGCCGCGCCGCCTGCGCGAACCGCTCCCGCAACGCCTCCGGAGCCACCACCTCCGCCTCCGGCCCGAGCCCCATGAGCTGGGTGAACGCGACCTCCTCCGACTCGACCGGCAAGGTCACCGTCACCCGCCCGTCCGCGTCCGCGGGCCCCGCCGACTCCAGCGCCTCCCGCGCGGACGCCGTGTCCGTGGCGTACGGCAACCGCCGTACACCGTCGGCCGTCAGCCGTACGACCACCTCGGCGCCGAGGAGCGCCCGCGCGAACTCCTCGGCCCGCTCCTCCCAGAACGCGGGCAGGTCGAACTCCTCGTCCCGCTCGAACCGCTCGTCCAGCGCGGTCACCGACGTGAACCGGTCCATGCGGTACACGCGCCGCCGCGACCCCGACCCGTCCTCGTCGCGCACGGCCGCCGCCAGGTACCAGACCCCCGCCTTCAGGACGAGGCCGTACGGTTCCAGCTCCCGCTCGACCGGCGCATCCGGTGCGCCCCGGCGCGCGTACGCGACCCGCAGCACCCGGTCGCCCCACACTGCCTCGGCGACGGCGGGCAGCAGTTCGGGTGTGCGCGGCTCCTTGAACCAGGCCGGCGCGTCCAGGTGGAACCGCTGCGCCGCCGTCCGCGAGGCGTCCCGCACCGACGGGGTCAGCGCCGCCGACACCTTGAGCCGGGCCGCCGACGCCGCGTCGTCCAGACCCATCTCGCGCAGCGCCCCCGGCACCCCGGAGAGGAACAGCGCCTCCGCCTCGCTGCGGGCCAGGCCCGTGAGGCGGGTGCGGTAGCCGCCGATCAGCCGGTAGCCGCCGGCCCTGCCCCGGTCCGCGTAGACGGGGACGCCCGCCTCGGACAGCGCCTGCGCGTCCCGCGTCACGGTCCGCTCGGAGACCTCCAGCTCGTGCGCCAGCTCGGCCGCGGTCATCGACGGCCGGGACTGGAGCAACAGCACCATCTTGATCAGGCGGGCAGCACGCATGCCGCCATCATGACCCGTGCCACTGACAACGATGCCCGCCGGCCGGGGCTCAGGCCGTCATGGGGTGAAGCGCATGACCGAGAACGTCGCACCCTGCGGATCCGCGAGGACGGCGAACCGGCCCGTCGGGAGGTCCGTCGGCGCCACGAGGACCCGCCCGCCCAGCTCCTCGCAGCGCGCGGCCGTGGCGTCCGGGGCGTCCACGGCGACGTACAGGTTCCAGTGGGAGGGCAGGTCGAGCGGGAACCGGCCGGGCGAGCCGGTCGACATGTCGACCATCCCGCCGAAGGCTTCGTCGGCCACGGTCCATTCCGTGTACGTGGTCCCGTCGCCGAAGGGGCGCCGCCGCGGGCCCCAGCCGAGCACCGCCTGGTAGAAGTCGACCGCGCCCGCCGCGTCCCGCGTGACCAGCTCGAACCAGCAGAAGCTGCTCGGCACGTCCACCGCCTCGAACCCGGCGTGCGACAGCGGGTCCCACAGGCCGAACCCGGCGCCCGCCGGGTCCTGGCAGACCGCGAGGCGGCCCTGTCCCGCCGCGGCGAGCGGACCGGCGACCACCCGGCCGCGGTTGCCGCCCACGCGCGCGGTGACCGCGTCGATCCCGCTCGTCTGGAAGTACGGCAGCCAGGCCGCGGGCTCGCGCGGTTCCGCCGCCGGGCCGACCCCGGCGACGAGGTGCCCGTCCTCGGCGTCGAGCGCGAACATGCTGTAGCCGTCGGTCGCCGGGTCGTCCGCGAGCCGGGAACGCCAGCCGAACAGCGCCTCGTAGAAGCCGCGGGCCCCCTCGGGGTCCGGCGTGAACAGGTCGGCCCAGCAGGGTGCGGAGGGGGTCTTGGAGATCTGCACGCGAATGCCTCCCACGGCCGGGTGAACCCCCCGCCCCCCTGACGACCCGTCCATTCACGCACGCGTGCCCCGTCCCGGCAATCGGGACGGGGCACGCGGCAGGTGCTGTGCGGTTCCTACAGGCCGTAGCGCTCGCGCGCCTCCTTCACGGCCGTCGCCTTGACCTCGCCGCGGCGGGCGAGCTGGGCGAGGGCCGCGACGACGATCGACTGGGCGTCGACGCCGAAGTGGCGGCGCGCGTCCTCACGGGTGTCGGAGAGGCCGAAGCCGTCCGCGCCGAGCGAGGTGTAGTCCTGCTCGACCCACTGCGCGATCTGGTCGGGGACCTGGCGCATGTAGTCGGAGACGGCCAGGACCGGGCCCTGCGCACCGGCGAGCGCCTGGCGGACGTACGGGATCCGCTCCTCGCCCTTCAGCAGCGCGGCGTCGGCCTCCAGGGCGTCACGGCGCAGCTCGGTCCAGGAGGTGGCCGACCAGACGTCGGCGGCGACGCCCCACTCCTCGGCGAGCAGTCGCTGCGCGTCGAGGGCCCAGTGGATGGCGGTACCGGAACCGATGAGGTTGATGCGCGGCGCGTTCGCGGCCGCCACGTTCACCCCCGCCGTCTCCGCCGTGTTGAAGCGGTACAGGCCCTTGACGATGGCCTCGTCGAGACCCTCCACGGCCGGCTTGGCCGGCTGCGGCATCGGCTCGTTGTAGACCGTCAGGTAGTAGAAGACGTCCTGGTCCTCGCCCGGCTTGGCCTCGCCGTACATGCGGCGCAGGCCCTCCTTCATGATGACCGCGATCTCGTACGCGAAGGCCGGGTCGTAGGACAGGGCCGCCGGGTTGGTCGCAGCGATCATCGGCGAGTGGCCGTCCGCGTGCTGGAGGCCCTCACCGGTCAGCGTCGTACGACCGGCGGTGGCGCCGACGACGAAGCCGCGGCCCATCTGGTCGGCGAGCTGCCAGAACTGGTCGCCGGTGCGCTGCCAGCCGAACATCGAGTAGAAGATGTACAGCGGGATCATCTGCTCGCCGTGCGTCGCGTACGACGTGGCGGCGGCGATGAAGTCGGCGAGCGCGCCCGCCTCGTTGATCCCCTCGTTGAGGATCTGGCCGGACTCGGACTCCTTGTAGTACATGAGCTGGTCACGGTCGACCGGGTCGTACGTCTGCCCCTTGGGCGAGTACAGGCCGAGCGACGGGAACAGCGACTCCATGCCGAAGGTGCGCGCCTCGTCGGGGATGATCGGCACCCAGCGCTTGCCGGACGTCTTGTCCCGTACGAGGTCCTTCAGGAGCCGTACGAGCGCCATCGTCGAGGCGACGGACTGCGAGCCAGAGCCCTTGTCGAACGAGGCGAACGCCTTGTCGGCCGGGGCGGGCAGCGGCGCGAGCGGCTGCGTACGGCGGGCCGGGGCCGGACCGCCCAGGGCGGCACGGCGCTCGGCGAGGTAGCGCAGCTCGGGGGAGTCGTCGGCGGGACGCGCGTACGGAACGACACCGTCCTCGAAGCGGCTGTCCGGGATCGGCAGGTCAAGGAGGTCACGCATGTCCTTGAACTCGTCGATCGTCAGCTTCTTCATCTGGTGGTTGGCGTTCTTCGACTCGAAGCCCTTGCCGAGCGTGAAGCCCTTCACCGTCTGCGTGAGGATGACCGTCGGCGCGCCCTTGTGCTCGACGGCCGCCTTGTACGCCGCGTACACCTTGCGGGGCTCGTGACCGCCGCGCGAGACGTGGAAGCACTCGGAGATCTTGTCGTCGGAGAGCACCTTCGCGAGCTCGATCAGCGCCGGGTTCGTGCCGAAGAAGTTCTCGCGGATGTAGGCGACGTCGCGCGTCTGGTACGTCTGGAACTGGGCGTCCGGGACCTCACGGAGCCGCTCCAGGAGCGCGCCGGTGGTGTCGAGCTGGAACAGCTCGTCCCAGGCGTTGCCCCACATCGACTTGATGACGTTCCAGCCGGAGCCGCGGAACTGCGCCTCCAGCTCCTGCACGACGCGGAAGTTCGGGCGGACCGGGCCGTCCAGGCGCTGCAGGTTGCAGTTGATGACGAAGGTCAGGTTGTCCAGACCCTCGCGGGCGGCGAGCGTGAGCGCCGAGGTCGACTCGGGCTCGTCCATCTCGCCGTCGCCGAGGAAGGCCCAGACGTGGGAGTTGGAGGTGTCCTTGATGTTCCGCGCGGTCAGGTAGCGGTTGAACCGCGCCTGGTAGATCGCGGAGAGCGGGCCGAGGCCCATGGACACGGTCGGGAACTCCCACAGCCACGGCAGGCGGCGCGGGTGCGGGTACGACGGCAGGCCGTTGCCTCCGGCCTCGCGGCGGAAGTTGTCGAGGTGCGCCTCGGAGAGGCGGCCGTCGAGGAAGGCGCGGGCGTAGATGCCGGGCGAGGCGTGGCCCTGGATGTAGAGCTGGTCGCCGGAGCCGTCGCCCTCCTTCCCGCGGAAGAAGTGGTTGAAGCCGGTCTCGTACAGCCAGGCGGCCGAGGCGAAGGTGGCGATGTGGCCGCCGACGCCGTGTTTCGAGCCACGGGTCACCATCGCGGCCGCGTTCCAGCGGTTGTACGCGGTGATCTTGGCTTCCATC
The DNA here is from genome assembly GCF_040644575.1 of Streptomyces sp. NPDC046939. Classification (NCBI taxonomy): domain Bacteria; kingdom Bacillati; phylum Actinomycetota; class Actinomycetes; order Kitasatosporales; family Streptomycetaceae; genus Streptomyces; species Streptomyces sp. NPDC046939. Next base: position 42,494 of record NZ_JBEYWV010000010.1, on the reverse strand, counting down.
TCCTCGTCACCGGGGAAGTCCGGCTCGGCGGAGGTGGGGATCGAGTTGATGTACTCGGTCGACAGGAGCTTGGGCAGCGGCAGGCCGCCGGCCTCGCCGCGCTCCAGCGTGCGGCGCATGAGCTGCGCGGCACGGTGCGGCCCGGCCGCCTTGGTGACGGCGTCCAGGGAGGCCTGCCATTCGGCGGTCTCCTCGGGGTCGCGGTCCGGGAGCTGGTCGAGCTCGCTCGGCTGGATGCGCATGGGGTCGGTCATGATCGCCGCACGCCTTCCTGAGTCGAAGGGGGTGGGGTGGGGGTGCCCTTGGTCTTTGGCAGGACAGGGCGGGGTCCCGGTGGAGACCCGCAGGTGACAATAACTCCGTGATCGATGATCGATCAAAGGGTGAAGGAGTAAAACCTCTTCAGATCGAGAAAGTAGGCACAAGGTGCCACGACCCGGGGCACTCCGTGCCCCGCCAGGGGCGCGGGGAACGGCGCGACCAGCCACGACGAGCGATCACTCGGCGACGGTGTGCACATGGCAGACGCTTCCGGACTCACGCGCGGGGCGCACACCCCAGAACATGCGCCTTCACCAGCGCCGCAATCTCGGGATCCCGCCGCCGAAACGCCGCCACAAGCTCCTCGTGCTCCTCGGCATAGGACTGCTGAACGGTCCCCAGCCACCGAATGGACAGCGCCGTGAACACCTCGATCCCCAGCCCCTCCCAGGTGTGCAGCAACACCGAATTACCCGCGGCGCGCACCAGCTCCCGGTGAAAACCGACCGTGTGCCGCACCTGCGCGGTCCCGTCGGCCTCCCGGTCGGCCTGGTACAGCGCCGCGACGTGCGGCTCAAGAGCCGAGCAGTCCTCCGCGAGCCGCGCACACGCCAGCTCCGCAGCGATCGCCTCAAGACCGGCCCGCACCGGATAGCTCTCCTCCAGGTCCGCCGCCGAGAGGTTGCGGACCCGCACGCCCTTGTTGGGCGCCGACTCGATCAGCCGCAGCGACTCCAGCTCCCGCAGGGCCTCCCGTACGGGCGTCTGGCTGACCTCAAGCTCCGTGGCGATCCGGCGCTCCACGATCCGCTCACCCGGCTTCCAGCGGCCGCTGACGATCCCCTCCACGATGTGCTCGCGGATCTGCTCGCGCAGCGAGTGGACGACCGGCGTGGTCATGAGGGCTCCTCCGGAGGGCCAAGGGAGTTGACGTCTAGACAATACGGCGGCGCCCCCGCCCGGAGGTGCTCCGGACGAGGGCGCCGCAGGTGAGGCTGGTAACAGCCGCCACCCTCACGTACTGCCTCAGTACCGCGAAGTACTACAGACCCAGCTCGACCTCGAACTCGCCGGCCTCGAGGATCTGCTTGACCGTGGTCAGGTAGCGGGCGGCGTCCGCGCCGTCCACCAGACGGTGGTCGTAGGAGAGCGTTACGTACGTCATGTCGCGGACGGCGATGGTCTCGCCGAGGTCCGGGTGGTTGATGACGACGGGGCGCTTCACCGTGGCGCCGATGCCCAGGATGGCGACCTGGTTCGGCGGGACGATGACCGTGTCGAACAGCGCGCCGCGCGACCCCGTGTTGGAGATCGTGAAGGTGGCGCCCGACAGGTCGTCCGGGGCGATCTTGTTCGTGCGGACCTTGCCCGCCAGCTCCGCCGTCTTCTTGGCGATGCCCGCGATGTTGAGGTCACCCGCGCCCTTGATGACCGGGGTCATCAGGCCCTTCTCGGAGTCGACGGCGATGCCGACGTTCTCCGAGTCGAAGTAGGTGATCGTGCCCTCGTCGTAGTTCAGGCGGGCGTTGATGACCGGGTGGGCCTTCAGCGCCTGGACGGCGGCCTTGACGAAGAACGGCATCGGGGACAGCTTGACGCCCTCACGGGCGGCGAAGGAGTCCTTGGCCTTGGCACGGAGCTTCATCAGCTTCGTGATGTCGACCTCGATGACCGAGGAGAGCTGCGCCTGCTCGTGCAGCGCCTTGTGCATGTTGTCCGCGATGGCCTTGCGGATGCGCGGCAGCTTGACCGTCTGGCCACGCAGCGGCGACGCCTCCAGGGCCGGGGACTTCGGCGCCGAGGAGGCGGCCGGGGCGGCGGCCGGAGCCTGCTGCGCCTTGGCGGCCTCGGCGGCGGCGGTGACGTCCTGCTTGCGGATGCGGCCGCCGACGCCGGAGCCCTTGACCGTGGACAGGTCCACGTTGTTCTCGGCGGCGAGCTTGCGCACCAGCGGGGTCACGTAGGCGCCGTCGTCCGCCGGGGCGGGCGCGGGAGCCTTCGGGGCCGGGGCGGCGGCCTGCTGCGGAGCCGGCGCGGGGGCCGGGGCCGGGGCGGGCTGCGACGGGGCCGGGTCGGGCGCCGGGGCGGTCTGCTGCTGCGGGGCCGGGGCCGAGGGGGCCTGCGGCGCCGGAGCGGCCGGGGCCTCCTGCGCCGGAGCCTGCTGCGCCGGGGCGGCCTGCTGCGGGGCCGGGGCCGCGGGGGCCTCCTGCGCGGGGGCCGCGGGCTGGGCCGGGGCCTGCTGCGCCGGGGCGGCACCGGGCGCGCCGATGACGGCGAGCTTGGCGCCGACCTCGGCGGTCTCGTCCTCGGCGACGGTGATCTCCAGGAGCACACCGGCGACGGGGGAGGGGATCTCGGTGTCGACCTTGTCGGTGGAGACCTCGAGGAGGGGCTCGTCCTCCGCGACCTCCTCGCCGACCTCCTTCAGCCAGCGGGTGACGGTGCCCTCGGTGACGGACTCGCCCAGGGCGGGCAGCGTCACGTCGGTGCCCTCGGCGGAGCCGGAACCGGCGCTCGCCTCGGGGGTCGGGGCCGGGGCGGGGGTCTCGGCCTCGGTGGACGGCTGGGCCTCGGCGGGCTGCGCCGGCTCGGCGGCCGGGGCCTGCTCCTGCGCCGGGGCGCCGGAGCCGTCGTCGATGACGGCCAGCTCGGCGCCGACCTCGACGGTCTCGTCCTCGGCGACCTTGATGGAGGCCAGGACGCCGGCGGCGGGCGAGGGGATCTCGGTGTCGACCTTGTCGGTCGAGACCTCGAGCAGCGGCTCGTCGACCTCGACGCGCTCGCCCTCGGCCTTCAGCCAGCGGGTGACAGTGCCCTCGGTGACGCTCTCACCGAGCGCCGGAAGGGATACGGAAACCGCCATGGTTTCTGTTGCTCCTTAACGATGCGCAACCACGGGTGCCGTGTTGCGGAAGTCTGTGTCGGTCGGTCGTCGCGCCCAGTTTTCGCGACGCAGTGGCGTGGTGGCCGGCGCCGCGCTCAGTCGTGCGAGTGCAGCGGCTTGCCGGCGAGCGCCAGGTGGGCCTCGCCCATCGCCTCGTTCTGCGTCGGGTGGGCGTGGATCAGCTGGGCGACCTCGGCGGGCAGCGCCTCCCAGTTGTAGATCAGCTGGGCTTCGCCGACCTGCTCGCCCATACGGTCGCCGACCATGTGGACGCCGACCACGGCACCGTCCTTGACCTGGACGAGCTTGATCTCGCCCGCGGTCTTGAGGATCTTGGACTTGCCGTTGCCCGCGAGGTTGTACTTCAGGGCGACGACCTTGTCCGCGCCGTAGATCTCCTTGGCCTTGGCCTCGGTGATGCCCACGGAGGCGACCTCGGGGTGGCAGTACGTCACCCGCGGCACGCCGTCGTAGTCGATCGGGACGGTCTTCAGACCGGCCAGGCGCTCCGCCACCAGGATGCCCTCGGCGAAGCCGACGTGCGCGAGCTGGAGCGTCGGGACGAGGTCACCGACGGCCGAGATCGTCTCGACGTTGGTGCGCATGTACTCGTCGACGAGGACGTAGCCGCGGTCCATCGCGACACCCTGCTCCTCGTAGCCGAGGCCCTGCGAGACCGGGCCGCGGCCGATGGCGACGAGCAGCACCTCGGCCTCGAAGGTCTTGCCGTCGGCCAGGGTCACGCGGACGCCGTCCTGCGTGTACTCGGCCTTGTCGAAGAAGGTGCCGAGGTTGAACTTGATGCCGCGCTTGCGGAACGCGCGCTCAAGAAGCTTGGAGCTGTTCTCGTCCTCGACGGGCACGAGGTGCTTGAGGCCCTCGACGATGGTGACGTCGGTGCCGAAGGACTTCCACGCCGAGGCGAACTCGACGCCGATGACGCCGCCGCCGAGCACGATCGCGGACTTCGGGACGCGGTCCAGCTTCAGCGCGTGGTCCGAGGAGATGATGCGATTGCCGTCGATCTCCAGGCCCGGCAGCGACTTCGGCACGGAGCCGGTCGCGAGGAGCACGTGGCGGCCCTGGATGCGCTGGCCGTTCACGTCCACGGAGGTCGGGGAGGACAGCTTGCCCTCACCCTCGATGTACGTCACCTTGCGCGAGGCGATCAGCCCCTGCAGGCCCTTGTAGAGCCCGGAGATGACGTCGTCCTTGTACTTGTGGACGGCCTCGATGTCGATGCCCTCGAAGGTCGCCTTGACACCGAACTGCTCGCTCTCGCGCGCCTGGTCGGCGATCTCGCCCGCGTGCAGCAGGGCCTTCGTCGGGATGCAGCCGTTGTGCAGGCAGGTGCCGCCGACCTTGCCCTTCTCGATCAGGGCGACGTCGAGACCCAGCTGCGAGGCACGCAGAGCCGCGGCGTAACCGCCGCTGCCACCGCCGAGGATCACTAGGTCGAAAACGGTGCTGGCGTCGTTCGCCACGTCACGTCCTCCATGCATGTGCGCCGTACGCCGGTCTCCGATGACCGGGCGGCGGCTGGTGTTCGGCCGCTCGTTCTTCGGCCCTGGGGTGGGGCCCTGTCCTGCCGCCCCCCATCCTCGCACTTGTCGCAGGCATGCGGGACGTCGGGCCGGTGTCTGAGACCGCGGTTACACCGGAGGCGGGTGTGACAGGTGCGGGTGAACCCCGCATGTTCGTCGAAAGCGAACAGCCCCGGGCGCTCCCGCCCGGGGCTGTCACCCGTACGTACAGGCGATCAGCCGAGCTCGCCCGCGGCCGTGCGCTCCGCGAGGCGGACCAGCGTACGGACCGCGGAACCGGTGCCGCCCTTGGGCGTGTAGCCGAACGGGCCGCCCTCGTTGAAGGCCGGGCCCGCGACGTCGAGGTGGGCCCACGTGATGCCCTCGCCGACGAACTCCTGGAGGAAGAGACCGGCGACCAGGCCGCCGCCCATCCGCTCGCCCATGTTGGCGATGTCGGCGGTCGGCGAGTCCATGCCCTTGCGCAGGTGCGAGGGGAGCGGCATCGGCCACGCCGGCTCGCCGACCTCCTCGGCGATCTCGTGGATCTCCGTACGGAAGGCGTCGTCGTTCGACATGATGCCGAACGTGCGGCTGCCGAGCGCTAGCACCATGGCGCCGGTCAGCGTCGCCACGTCGACGATCGCGTCCGGCTGCTCCTCGGACGCCTTGGCGATGGCGTCGGCCAGGACCAGACGGCCCTCGGCGTCCGTGTTGAGCACCTCGACGGTCTTGCCGGAGTACATGCGCAGGACGTCACCGGGCCGGGTGGCGGAGCCGGACGGCATGTTCTCGGCGAGCGCCAGCCAGCCGGTGACGTTGACCTGGAGCTTGAGGCGGGCGGCGGTGACGACGGCGGCGAACACGGCGGCGGCGCCGGCCATGTCGCACTTCATCGTCTCGTTGTGCCCGGCCGGCTTCAGCGAGATGCCGCCCGAGTCGTACGTGATGCCCTTGCCGACGAAGGCGAGGTGCTTGTCCGCCTTGGAGCTCGTGTACGAGAGCTTCACCAGGCGCGGGCCCGACGCGGAACCGGCGCCGACGCCGAGGATGCCGCCGTAGCCGCCCTTGACCAGCGCCTTCTCGTCGAGGACCTGCACCTTGATGCCGTGCTCCTTGCCGGCCGCCTGGGCGACGGCGGCGAAGGCCTCCGGGTTGAGGTCGTTCGGCGGGGTGTTGATCAGGTCGCGGGCGCGGTTTAGCTCCTCGCCCAGCGCGGCGGCGCGCTCGATCTCGGCCTTGTACGCCTTGTCGCGCGGCTTGGCACCCAGCAGGGCCACCTCGGCGAGGGGCGCCTTGCCGTTCTTCGCGTCCTTCGCCGACTCCTTGTAGGCGTCGAAGGAGTACGCGCCGAGCAGCGCGCCCTCGGCGATCGCGCCCGCGTCCTCGGCGTCCTCGATCGGCAGCGCGAACGCGGCCTTCTTCGCACCGGCGAGGGTACGGGCGGCGACGCCCGCGGCACGGCGCAGCGACTCGGCGTCGAACACCTCGTCCTCTTCGGGGAGCGGGCCGAGACCGACCGCCAGCACGACCGGCGCCTTGAAGCCGGAGGGCGCGGGGAGCTTGGTCACCTCGCCCTCGCCGCCGGTGGCGCCGAGGGTCTCCAGGACGGTGGCGAGCTTGCCGTCGTACGCCTTGTCCACGGCCTCCGCGCCGGGCGCGACGACCAGGCCCTTGTCGCCCTTGGCGACACCGACGACGACGGCGTCGGCGCGCAGGCCGCTGGCCGCGGCGGTGCTGAGAGTCAGAGCAGTCACTGTGGTGAGGTCCCTCTTTCGTGTTGCGGGGTTTGGGTGGCCCGGTGCGAGCCTACGCCCGTGTTTTGCTGTGCGCGCCGTCGAGGTCGCCGTCACGGGGCTCCGCCCCGGACCCCGCTCCTCAATCGCCGGAGGGGCTTGATTCGGCGGGGCTTGATTCACGACGTGAGCGCCTCAATGTCGCGGGCCGTCAGAAAACCACTACCACCAGCGCCGCCGTCGCCGCCGTCTCCGCCACCGCTCCGAACACGTCCCCCGTCACCCCGCCGAACCTGCGTACACACCTGCGCAGGAGCAACTCGGCCGCCGCGCAGCCCAGTACGACGCCGAGCGCCGAGCCGGGCGAGAGCGGCAGGGCCAGGGCCGTGATCACCGCCGCCGTCAACAGCGCGGCGCGCAACGGCACCGTTTCGGCGACCGCCGCGCCCAGGCCCTCGGGGCGGGCGGCCGGGACGCCGGTGCGGGAGGCGAGGGTCAGGGCGAGGCGGGCCGTGACCGCGGAGACGGCGGTCGCGACGGCGCCGCGGGACCAGGAGTCCGCGTACAACTGAGCCAGGACCGCGACCTGGGCGAGCAGGGTCAGGACCAGGGTCACCACGCCGAACGGGCCGATGTCCGACTGCTTCATGATCGTCAGGGCATGTGCCGCGGGCTTGCCGCTGCCCAGGCCGTCGGCGACATCGGCGAGGCCGTCCAGGTGCAGGCCCCGGGTGAGGACGGCCGGGACCGTGACGGAGGCGACCGCCGCGAGGAGCGCGCCCGCGCCGAGGACGGTCAGCGCCCCGCCGAGCGCCGCCGCCGCCAGCCCGACGACCAGGCCGGCCAGCGGGGCGCACACCATGCCGGTACGGGCGGCGTCCCGGTCCCAGCGGGTGACGGTGACGGGCAGCACGGTGAGGGTGCCGAAGGCGAAACGTATGCCGTCGGCGAGGGCGGCGCGGGAGCTTGTTGCGGACACCGGGGGAGGTTATCCCGGGGCGCACCGGCGGACGGCGGGCCGGTCGCACAGTGTCGAAGCGCCGCACAGGGCGAGCGCGGCGACGATCGCGGCCAGGTGCTCCTTGCCCGCCAGGTTCGGCTCGACCAGGCACTCGATCACCATCAGCGCGACGACGAGGGCGCCCGTCCACCGCGCCCGGTGGCGCCAGCACACGTAGACGGCGAGCCCGACGACCGCCGCCGACGGGCCGTTGTCCACGAGCCGCGCGTCGGACGCGGGCAGGCCGAGCGGGGCGTCCGGGCCGAGCGCGACGCCGAGCCGCGCGTACAGGGTGCCGGCGAGCGTGGTCGCGTAGGCGATGGTGAGGGTGCGCCACCGGCCGAGGCAGAGCTCGGCGAGGCCGAACACCACCAGGATCTGCGCGAGCGCGCCCCACACGGGCAGGTCGAGGGCCGGGACGAAGAGGGAGAGCGGCGTGCGCAGCAGGGCGAGCCAGAGCGGGTCGTCGGCCCGGACCGAGCCGGTGTCCTGCACGAACTGATAGCCCCAGGACTGGTTCTGCGCGTATTGCAGCGTCGCCGTCAGGGCCATGGCGGCCGCCGTCAGCGGGGCCGAGCGCCACCGCCGGGCGAGCAGCCGTGCGCGTACGAGGGTGAACAGCGGGCCCCATTCCTCGCGGGCCCAGGTGCGCCAGGCGGTCATCCGGGGTGCTCCAGGCGCGGGCGGCGGCGCAGGGCCGGTACGTCGAGGAAGCCCTCGGCGCGGGCCGAGGCGATGCCGATGCGCGGCAGGTCGGCGCTCTTCTCGAAGAGAAGGAAGCGGGGTTCCCAGACGGGCCGGTACTTGGCGTTGGCCCGGTACAGTGATTCGATCTGCCACCACCGCGAGAAGAAGCCGAGCAGCGCGCGCCACAGGCGCAGCACCGGGCCCGCGCCGATGCGCGCACCGCGTTCGAAGACGGAGCGGAACATGGCGAAGTTGAGCGAGACCTGGGTGATCCCGATCTCAGGGGCGTGGCGGAGGAGTTCGATGACCATGAACTCCACGAGGCCGTTGCCGCAGCCGCGGTCGCGGCGCATCAGATCGAGGGAGAGCCCGGCGGCGCCCCACGGCACGAAGGAGAGCACGGCTCGCAACGCGCCGTCCGCGTCCGCGCATTCGAGCATCACGCACTGCCCGTCGGCCGGGTCGCCGAGGCGGCCGAGCGCCATCGAGAAGCCGCGCTCGGTGGCCCCGTCGCGCCAGTCGTCGGCCCGCTTCAGGAGGTACGCCATCTCGGCGGCGGGGATGTCCGCGTGGCGGCGGACGCGGACGGTGTAGCCCGCGCGCCCGACGCGGTTGTGGGCCTGGCGGACGGTGCGCATCGCCCGGCCCTCCAGGGTGAAACGGGCGGTCTCGACGACGGCCTCGTCGCCGAGTTCGAGGGCGTCCAGGCCGTGGCGCGCGTAGATGGTGCCCGCCTCCTCGCTCGCGCCCATCACGGCGGGCAGCCAGCCGTGCGCGCGGGCCTCGGCGAGCCACGCCGCGATGGCGCCGGGCCACGCCTCGGGGTCGCCGATCGGGTCACCGGAGGCCAGCGAGACGCCGCCGAGCACCCGGTAGGTCACGGCCGCCTTGCCGGTCGGGGACCAGACGACGCTCTTCTCGCGGCGCAGCGCGAAGTAGCCGAGCGAGTCGCGGTCACCGCCCTTGGCGAGCAGGGCGCGCAGCCGCGACTCGTCCTCGGGGGAGAGGGGGTCGACGGCGCGGCGGGAGCGGAAGGCGGCGTGGACGACGGCGATCAGCAGGGCGGTGGAGAGGACGTCGATGACGACGTCGACCCAGTGCGGGGTGGTGATCCCCGGGCGGCGGGAGTCGTCGAGGGTGACCGCGACGAGGCGCAGGGTGCCGTAGCGCCAGCGCTCCGGGAAGGTCGAGCCGGGGCCGTCGTCGGTGAGGGTGACCAGAAGCGCGGCGAGGAGCGAGGCGGCGAGCAGGCCGCAGCCCGCGACGGCCGCAGCGAGGCGCGGGTTGGAGCGGTCGCCCCGCGCGTAGAACTCGCGGCGGCCCAGGAGCAGGGCGGCCACGAACGCGGCGGTCAGGGCGAGCGAGACCCAGTTCTGCGCGTACCGGCGGACCTCCGGGAAGCACATCACGCACCCGAAGAGGAGCAGGAAGAGGCCGCTCAGGACGAGGTTGAGGATCCACGCCGCGCGCTTGCGCCGCCGCATCGTGACCGCCAGGAACCCGGCGACGACCGCGGAGGAGAAGCCCGCCGCGAGCAGGTACGGGGTGAAGCAGTCCTGCGCGTTGTGGCGCCGCAGGTCCTGGCCGAACGAGAACCAGACGGCGCTCAGCAGATTGAGGGACGTGACCACCCGCAGGTACCAGACGGTGAACCGCGCGGCGCGCCGCGCGGTCGGTGTGCTGGTGCCCTGTGGCTCTCCGGTGACGCCCATGCCGGTGAGCATATGGGCGTTTTGGTGCGGTTATGGGGGATTTGGGGTCGGCGTCGCCGACCCCGCGCACTACTCCTGCCCGGCCTCCGCGTCGTCCTCGGCCTTCGGCTGCTCCGCCTCCGGCAGCTCCGCCGCGAGCGCCGCCGCCGACTGGACCAGCGGGAGCGCGAGCAGTCCGCCCGTGCCGCCGCCCAGGCGCACGCCCTGGTCGAGGAGCGGGTCCATCGCCATCCGGTCCAGCGCCTTCGCCTGCGCGGGCTCGCCGCTCGTGTGCGCCGCCAGCCACCAGTCCGGGGCACGGAACGCGACACGCTGGCCGACCAGGGCGCAGGCCGCCGACACGACGCCGTCCAGGATCACCGGCGTACGGCGCACCGCGGACTGGAGCAGGAAGCCGGTGGCGGCGGCGAGGTCCGCGCCGCCGACCGTGGCGAGAAGCTGCACCTGGTCGCCCAGGACCGGGCGCGCCCGGCGCAGCGCGTCCCGCACCGCCGCGCACTTGCGCATCCACGCCAGGTCGTCGATGGGGTCGCCGCCGCGTCCGGTGACGACGGAGGCGTCGGTGCCGCACAGCGCCGCGACGAGCGTGGCCGCCGCCGTGGTGCCGCCGACGCTGAGGTCGCCGAGCACCACCAGGTCCGTACCCGAGTCGGCCTCCTCGTCGGCGAGCGCCATGCCCGCGCGGAACGCCTCCTCGGCCTCTTCGAGGGTCAGCGCGTCCTCGGTGTCGATGCGCCCGGAGCCGCGCCGCACCCGCCGGCTCTCGACGTCCGCGGGCAGTTCGTCCGGCTCGCAGTCGAGCGCCATGTCGACGATCCGGACGCCGACGCCGAGCCGCCGGGCCAGGACCGCGCCCGCGCTCGCGCCCTCGACGGCCTCGCGGACCAGGGCGGCGGCGGTGCCCGCGGGCCGCTTCGAGACGCCGAGCTCCGCGATCCCGTGGTCACCGGCGAAGACGATCACGCGCGGCCGCGCGACCGGCCGCACCGGCACCGAGCCCTGCGCGGCGCTGAGCCACTCGCCCAGTTCGTCGAGGCGTCCGAGGGCGCCGGGCGGCACGGCGAACCGGGCCCTGCGCTCCTCGGCGTCGCGCCGGGTCCCGCCGTCGGGGCGCTCGATCAGGTCGGTGAAGTCGTCGAGATTCAGCGAGCTCATTCGCCGAACAGTACCGGCCGGTCCCGCCCGCGACCCCTGGCGTCCCCCGCGGTCCGGCGGCCCCGTCACCGCTCGCCTGACCATCCGTCACCCGAAGCGACGCACCGACTCCGTAGCGTCATTGCGTGGCGACTGTTCATCCCTTACGTTCACATGTACATCGGATTGTCATACCGCATGACGGCGCCCCACGGATCACCGGCGGCACCACATGCCCGTGGACGCCCGGTGGACGCCCGGTCAGGAGTCTCGGTCAGGAGTTGACGCAGACATGTCCCGCACCCCGCAGGCCGTGGCCGCCCGCCGCCCCGCCTACCTCGCCGAACTCGCGCAGGGCACCGACCGCTTCCACGAACCGCCACGCCCCGACTGCCCCTGGTGCGGCTCCACCCGGCTGCGCACCCGGCTGCGCACCACCGACCTGCTCCAGCACAAGCCCGGCACCTTCACCGTCGACCAGTGCGAGGTGTGCCGCCACTCCTTCCAGAACCCCCGCCTCACCCCCGAGGGCCTCGCCTTCTACTACCGCGACTTCTACGACGGCCTCTACGCCGACCAGGCCGAGAAGATCTTCGGCCCGCAGAGCTCCGCCAAACGCCACCTGCGCGCGGCCCGCGCCCTGCGCAAGTACATCGAGCCCGAGAGCTGGCTGGACGTCGGCACCGGCCGCGCCCACTTCCCCGCCGTCGCCCGCCGCGTCCTGCCCTACACCGCCTTCGACGGCCTCGACGCCGGCCCCGCCGTCGAGGAGGGCCGCAGACGCGGCCGCATCCAGCGGGCCCACCGCGGACTCCTCACCGACCTCGCACCCCGCCTCGCGGGCCGCTACGACGCCATGACGATGTTCCACCACCTGGAGCACGCCGTCGAACCCCGCGAGGAGCTCAAGGCCGCCCACCGCGTCCTGCGCCCCGGCGGCCACCTCCTCATCGAGGTCCCCGACCCCGAGAGCCGCTACGCGAAACTGCTGCGCAAATGGTGGGTGCCGTACTTCCAGCCCCAGCACCTGCACTTCATCCCGCTCGCCAACCTCCGCACCGAACTGCGCGCCCTCGGCTTCACGGTCGTCGCCGTCGACCGCCGCGAACCGCACGTCCCGCTCGACCTGTCGGCCGCCTGCGCCCTGCTCCTCGGCCACTGCCTGCCCCACCGCGACGACCCGTGGCGCAAGGCCCCGGGCCGCCTCCGGCGCCGCCTGCGCCAGGTCCTCGTCTACGTGGCCGCCCCCGCCTTCGTCGTCTGCTACGCCGCCGACGCGCTGCTCGCCCCGCTGGTCAGCCGCACCCGCTTCTCGAACGCGTACCGGATCATCGCCCGCCGCAACCCGTAGGGGCCGGGCTCAGCCGCGCAACGGGAGCGCCTGGCCCGCGACGACGAGCAGCACCTGCTCGCACTCGCCCGCGAACGCGGCGTTCAAACGGCCGAGTTCGTCGCGGTAGCGGCGCCCCGACGCCGTCGCGGGCACGATCCCCGCACCCACCTCGTTCGAGACGGCGACGACGGTACGCCGCGTGCGCCGCACCCCGTCGACCAGCCCGGCCACCTTCCCGCGCAGCGCCTTCTCCCCGCCGCCCGCCCACTCCGCGTCGTCCCAGGCCCCCACCTCGTCCATGGCGTGCGTGAGCCACAGCGACAGGCAGTCGATCAGCAGCGGCGCCGGATCACCCGCGTCGGCCAGCAGAGGCAGCAGGTCGCAGGTCTCGGCGGTCCGCCACGAGCCGGGCCGCCGGTCGCGGTGCAGGGCGACACGCTGGGCCCACTCGGCGTCCCCGTCCCGGGCGCCCCCCGTCGCCACGTACAGCACGTCGGGGAAAGCGGTGAGCCGTCGCTCCGCCTCCACCGACTTCCCCGACCGGGCCCCGCCGAGGACCAGCGTCCTGCGCGGCACGTCGGGCACGCTCTCGTACGCGCCGACGAGCAGCGTCGTCCCGTCCGGCACGGCCCGCGCGCCCGCGGCGGCCAGCCGCCGTTCGAGCTCGGCGCCCGGCGGCACATCGTGGTCCACATGGACGGCGACGACATCGGTGACCGGCCCGACCGCCCCCGCCGACCGCAGCCGCGCCAAGGCGTCCGGCCGCCCCGTCACGTCCAGGACGACCATCTCGTACGGGCTCCGCACCGCCCCGAGCCCCGCCGGCGCGGCGCCCGGCGGCAGATACAGCACCCGCTCGCCCTCGGGCCCCACCACCTCGTACCCGGTGCCGGGCGCGTCCAGGGCGAGCGCCCGCACCCGGTGCCCGGTCAGCAGCGCCAGCTCCCGCCCGTCCGGCACCCGCGCCGGCTGCGGAAGCCCCGCCGGGACCTCGACGGCCGGCCCGTCGTGCGGATGCGACAGCAGCACCTGCCGTACGCCGCCGAGACTGTGCCCCGCGCGGGCCGCGGCGAACGCGGCGCCCGGCGTCAGGTCGAGCAGCAGCACCCCGTCGACCAGGAGCGCCGTCGCCGCGCGGGCATGCGGCCCGAGCGCGGTCGCGCAGGCCGCGCAGGGGCAGTCCGGGCGGGGCAGGCCCTCGGGGGCTCCGGTGCCGAGCAGAGTCAGTTCCACGGGAAGATCTTCCCGCGCCCCCGCGCGGGCCGCGCGCCCGGCTAGGCTTCCAGGGACAGCAGGAGCAGGACATCGGACATCCGGTACGGGAGGCTGACATGGCGGCATGGACGTGGCGGTTCGAGAAGTCCGACGGCACGGAGGTGCCTCCGGCGGTGCAGCCGGAGGAGTTCACGACGCAGGGCGACGCCGAGTCCTGGATCGGCGAACACTGGAAGGCGCTGGCCGAGGGCGGCGCCGATCAGGTCACCCTGTCCGAGGACAACACGGTGATCTACGGTCCGATGAGCCTCCACGCGGAGGAGGCGGCGGCCTCCCAGGAGTGACGTGCGCTGCCGCGACCGGGCGGGGCGGGGCCGAGGCCCTGCCCGGCCCCGGGAGCTGGCTCGCCGTGACGGGGCGTTTGTTGCTCCGGGGGCGGGGCTTGTCGTGACGGGGCGTATGCCGCTCCGGGGCGGGTGTCGCCGTGACGATGCGTGTGTTGTTCCGGGGGCGGGTGTCGCCGTGACGGTGTGTGTCGCTCCGGGGGCAGGTCTTGTCGTGACGGTGCGTCTCGCTCCGGGGACGGGTCTCGCCGTGACGGTGTGGGCCTCGTTGCGGGTGCGGGGCTCGTCGTGGCCGGTCGCGCAGTTCCCCGCGCCCCTAGGGGGCTGCGGCTTCCCCGCGTCCCCAGGTGCGGGGCGGGTCAGATTTCGGTCAGTGTTACCTCAGCTGTTCTCTCCGAGCCGTCCCTGACGTACGTCACCGGTACCTTGTCGCCGGGGCGCTTCTCCGCCAGGGCCTCCGACAGGGACTGCATCGTCGGGACGGCCGTGTCGTCGAAGCGGGTGATGATGTCGCCCGGCTCAAGGCCCGCCTTCCGGGCGCCGCCGTTCTTCGTCACCGTCACCACGGCGACGCCCGCGGGCCGGTAGCCGTCGTCCAGGACCGAGCGGCCGGAGATGCCGAGGGCGGCGCGGCCCGAGTCGGTGACCTTGCCGTTCTTGATGACCTGGTCGGCGACCGTCTTCGCCATGGACGCCGGGATCGCGAAGCCGATGCCGGGGGCCGAGCTGTTGCCGAGGCCCGGGTCGGTCGCCGCGAGGGTCGGGATGCCGATGACCTCGCCGTCCAGGTTGACCAGGGCGCCGCCGCTGTTGCCCGGGTTGATCGCCGCCGAGGTCTGCACCATGTTGGCGATCGTCGCCCCGGTCCCGCCGCCGGAGCGGCCCTCGCTCACCGTGCGGCCGGTCGCCGAGACGATGCCCTGGGTGACGCTGGAGGAGAGGCCCAGCGGTGACCCCATCGCGAGGGTGATCTGGCCGACCGCCACCTTCGCCGAGTCCCCGAACCGCGCCGCCCTCAGCCCCTCGGGCCGCTTCGTCAGCTTGATGACGGCCAGGTCCTGCTCCGGGTAGGCGTACACCAGCTCCGCGGTCAGCGCCTCCGTGCTGTTGGCCGTCGTGACCTTGAACGTCTTCTCGTCGCCGACCACGTGCGCGTTCGTCACGATGTGCCCCTGGTCGTCGTAGACCACGCCGGAGCCGAGGTCGGACGAGGCCTGGATCTGAACGACCGACGGCAGGACGTTCTTGATGACCTTCTGGTAGTCGTCCTGAAGGCTGTCGGCCGCGGCGGGCGCCGCCGGCGCGGCCTGCGTGGTCGAGGCGGACGGCGACGCGGACGGCGCCCCCGCGCTCGAACACCCCGAGGCGAGCGCCACCACCCCGAGCACGGCGACGACCAGCGGGGTACGACGTACGGTTGCGCAAGAGACAGTCATGCCCGAATTGTCCAGCCCGGCGGGGTCTGCCGCCCGCCCCGCACGGCCGAACAGACGTCAGCCGCGTACCCCGCACAGATGCAGCAGCGCCGCCACCCGGCGGTACGGGTCCGTGCGGCCCGCGCGTTCCTCCGCTGCCAGGAGCGTCTGGAGTTCTCCGCGTTCCGGGAGCTCCGCCCCGTCCTCGGCCTGGTCGGTGAAGACCCGGACCCCGTACCAGGCGTGCAGCGGGGCCCCGATGCCGGAGAGCGTGTCCGTCAGGGTGGCGAGCCGGTCGGCGCGGACGTCGAGGCCGAGCCGGTTGCGGTAGGCGGTCGAGTCGAAGGCGCCGAGCGCCGCGACCCAGTCACCGGCGAGGCCCGGCCGCATGGCGAGCGCGTCCGCGTTCCGCACGAGGAGCGAGAGCAGGCCGCCGGGGGCCAGCATCCGCGCCAGGCCCGCGAGCAACGCGTCCGGCTCCTCCACGTACATCAGGACGCCGTGGCAGAGCACGACGTCGAAGCTGCCGGGCAGGAAGTGGACGCCGGTGTCCCGGCCGTCGCCCTCGATGAGCCGCACCCGCTCGCGCACGCCCTCGGGCTCCGCGGCGAGGTCCCGCTGCGCCACCGCGATCATCCCGGCGTCCCGCTCGATCCCGGTGACCTTGTGCCCGGCCCTGGCCAGGCGCAGTGCCTGCGTGCCCTGGCCCATCCCCACGTCGAGCACCCGCAGCCGCTGCCCGACGGGGAACCGGCCGGCTATCTGCTCGTCGAGCTGCCGGGCCATCAGCTCCTGCCGTACGACATTGCGCAGGCCGCCGAGCCCCGACTGCCAGGCGCGCGCCGCGTCCCCGGTGAAGGACTCCGTGCTCAGGGTCGCTCCCCGCGCTTGACCTGAGGCTTCGGCAGACGCAGCCGCTTCATCTGGAGCGTGCGCATCAGCGCGTACGCCACCGCGCCCTTGCGGCGCTCGTCCGGGAACTTCTCCGCAAGCCGCTTCTTCAGGCGGAAGCCGGTGATGGCCGAGTCGATCACGATCGCGACGATGACGAACAGCCAGAGCAGCAGCGCGATGTTCTGCAGCGAGCCGACGCGGACCATGCTCAGGACGAGGATGATCACGGCCATCGGCAGGAAGTACTCGGCGATGCAGAACCGCGAGTCGACGAAGTCACGCGCGTACTTGCGCACGGGACCCTTGTCACGGGCCGGCAGATAACGCTCGTCACCGCTGGCGAGGGCGGCGCGCTGCCGCTCCATCGCGGTGCGGCGCTCCTCGCGCTGGCGGGAGCGGGCCTCCTTCGGCGTCATCTTCGTGTTGGCCACGCTGCGGCGCTGCGACTGGGCCGCGCTGCGCTTGGGCGTGGGGCGGCCCTTGGGCGCCTGCGGGTCTCGGGTCTGCGTGGACGAGGAGGTCACCGGGGCCTTGGCGGCGGGGGCCTTGTCGTCCTTGGATCGGCTACGGAACACAAAAGCCAAGGGTACGCGGTGGGCGTGCATGGACCACAGGCCCGTGGGGAACGATCCGGCAACGTCGTGCGTCCATAGGGGCACCGCAGGGACACGGCGAAGTCGCCTCCGCAGGGACCCCCAAAGGGCCCCCGCAGGGACCTCCGTAGGGAGACACCTACTCCTCACGCCGGAGCGGAGCGCTACGCAGTCGTCCTTGGGGATGAGCGCATCCGCACCTGAACAGTGCGGTAATAGATGCAGGACCCGTACTGTGGATTCTGTCGCAGTGCTGGAGCTGGAACGGCCGGTCGGATCTGTCAGAAGGGGGCGCGCGAAGCCCATGAGCGGTGTCATGAAGCGTATGGGGATGATCTTCCGCGCGAAGGCGAACAAGGCCCTTGACCGGGCCGAGGACCCGCGCGAGACCCTCGATTACTCGTACCAGAAGCAGCTGGAGCTGCTCCAGAAGGTGCGCCGCGGCGTCGCCGACGTGGCGACCAGCCGCAAGCGCCTGGAGCTGCAGCTCAATCAGCTCCAGGGCCAGTCCTCCAAGCTGGAGGACCAGGGCCGCAAGGCGCTCGCGCTCGGCCGCGAGGACCTCGCCCGTGAGGCGCTGTCCCGTCGCGCCGCGCTCCAGCAGCAGGTCACGGACCTGCAGACCCAGCACCAGACGCTGCAGGGCGAGGAGGAGAAGCTCACCCTCGCGGCCCAGCGGCTCCAGGCCAAGGTCGACGCCTTCCGCACGAAGAAGGAGACGATCAAGGCCACCTACACCGCGGCCCAGGCGCAGACCCGGATCGGCGAGGCGTTCTCCGGCATCTCCGAGGAGATGGGTGACGTCGGCATGGCGATCCAGCGCGCCGAGGACAAGACGGCCCAGCTCCAGGCGCGGGCCGGCGCGATCGACGAGCTGCTCGCCTCGGGCGCCCTGGACGACCCGTCGGGGCTCGCCAAGGACGACATCCAGAGCGAGCTGGACCGCCTCTCCGGCGGTACGGACGTCGAGCTGGAACTCCAGCGCATGAAGGCCGAGCTGGCCGGGGGCTCCTCCTCGTCCCAGCAGGCGATCGAGGGCGGTGCGGGCCAGGGCCAGCAGGCGCAGCAGCCGCAGGACACCCCGCGCTTCGACAAGCAGTAATCGCGGCAGAGCACAGACACGGCCCAGGAGGGCGTCATGATCGTACGGATCATGGGGGAGGGCCAGGTGAGGCTGGCCGACGGCCACTTCGCCGAGCTCAACGAGCTGGACGACGAACTGCTCGCGGAGATCGAGGGCGGTGACGAGGAGGGGTTCCGGCGCACGCTCGCCGCGCTCCTCGACGCCGTGCGCCGTCTCGGCACCCCGCTGCCCGACGACGCCCTGGAGCCCTCCGAGCTGATCCTGCCCGCCGAGGACGCGACGCTCGACGAGGTCCGCTCCATGCTCAGCGACGACGGCCTGATTCCGGGCTGACCCGCGCGGCGGTGCGGGGGACGGCTACCGTGAACCCGGTGACCTCCCTCGTACGGTGGGCCAGGGCGCACCCCCTGGCCCTGGACGCCATCGTCGCCCTCGGCGTTCTCGCCGCCATGGTCGCCGGGTCCTTCGTCGATCCGCACGGCCCCGACGGCTCGTACGTCTGGGGCGCCCGCACCCCGGACGCCCTGAGCCTCGTCCTCATGGTGCTCGGCGCCGCCGCGCTGGTCTTCCGGCGGGCCGCGCCCATGTACGTACTGGCCGCGACCTCGGCCGTGTCCATCGTCGAGCTCGTCACCGGCGAGCCGCGCGCCCCCGTCGTGATGTCCGCCGTCATCGCGCTCTACACCGTCGCCGCGACCACCGACCGGCCGACCACCTGGCGCGTCGGCCTCGCCACGATGGCCGTGCTCACCGCCATCGCCATGCTCGTCGGACCCCTGCCCTGGTACGCGCAGGAGAACATCGGGATCTTCGCCTGGACCGGGATGGCCGCGGCGGCGGGTGACGCGGTCCGCTCCCGGCGCGCCTTCGTCCAGGCCATACGCGAGCGCGCCGAGCGGGCCGAGCGGACCCGGGAGGAGGAGGCGCGGCGCCGCGTCGCGGAGGAGCGGCTGCGCATCGCCCGCGATCTGCACGACGTCGTCGCCCATCACATCGCGCTGGTCAATGTGCAGGCCGGGGTCGCCGCCCATGTCATGGACAAGCGGCCGGACCAGGCCAAGGAAGCGCTGTCGCACGTCCGTACGGCCAGCCGTTCCGCGCTCGACGAACTCCGCGCCACCGTCGGCCTGCTGCGGCAGAGCGGCGACCCGGAGGCGCCGACCGAACCGGCGCCGGGCCTCGACCGCCTGGACGACCTCGTCGCCACCTTCCGCCACGCGGGCCTGCCCGTGGAGGTGGCCCGCGCCGCGTCCGCCCCGGCGCTGCCCGCCGCCGTCGACCTGGCCGCTTTCCGCGTCGTGCAGGAAGCGCTGACCAATGTGCGGAAGCACGCGGGCCCCGGCGCGAAGGCCGAGGTCAGCGTCGTGCACGTGGGGCGGGACGTGGAGATCACGATCATCGACAACGGGCCGGTCGCCGAGCCCGTCCCCGCCGACCGCCTCGACGACAGCGGCGGCCACGGCCTGCTCGGCATGCGCGAACGCGTCACCGCGCTCGGCGGCCGCCTCACCACAGGACCGCGCTACGGAGGCGGTTTCCGCGTCCATGCGATCCTTCCCGTCGACGCCCGCACGACCACACCAGGGGATGCCACGCCATGACGAGCGGCACGACCAACGACGCCACCCGGACGATCAGGGTGCTGCTCGCCGACGACCAGGCCCTGCTGCGCAGCGCCTTCCGCGTCCTCGTCGACTCCGAGCCCGACATGCGGGTGGTGGGAGAGGCGTCCGACGGCGCCGAGGCGGTGCGCCTCGCCCGCTCCGAGCGGCCCGACGTCGTCCTCATGGACATCCGGATGCCCGGCACCGACGGCCTCGCCGCGACCCGGGAGATCAGCGCCGACCCCGCGCTCGCCGACGTACGTGTCGTGATGCTGACGACGTTCGAGGTCGACGAGTACGTGGTCCAGTCGCTCCGGGCCGGCGCCTCCGGCTTCCTCGGCAAGGGCGCCGAACCCGACGAACTCCTCGGCGCCGTCCGTGTCGCCGCCGCCGGGGACGCCCTGCTCTCGCCCGCCGCGACCAAGGGCCTCATCGCCAAGTTCCTCGCGCAGAGCGACGGTTCGGACGATGCGACGCCCGGCGGCGCCCACGCCGAACGGCTGGCCGCGCTCACCGTGCGCGAGCGCGAGGTCCTGGTCCAGGTCGCGGGCGGCCTCTCCAACGACGAGATCGCCGAGCGGCTCGAAGTCAGCCCGCTCACCGTGAAGACCCACGTGAATCGCGCCATGGCCAAACTCGGCGCCCGCGACCGCGCCCAACTCGTGGTCATCGCCTACGAATCGGGCCTCGTCCGTCCAAGGGTGGAGTGACTCCACCGCCGTACGTACTACGGCCGCAGTAGGCGCCGCGTAAGAACGGCACCTGGGAGCGACGCATCGGGTCACTCCTGTGGCTGAGGGTGTAGGCGGGCCCGTGCGCATGTCCGCGCCACGGGCCGTCATCCACCGCTCAACCCCCCTGGAGAAGTCCGCCCCATGTCCTGGCTGTCGAGATTCAGCCTCGCTCAACGTGCCCTGATCGGGCTGGTGTCCCTCATCGCGCTCGTCTTCGGCGCGATAGCGATCCCCCAGCTCAAGCAGCAGTTGCTCCCCACCATCGAACTGCCCATGGTCTCCGTCCTGGCCCCGTACCAGGGCGCGTCCCCCGACGTGGTGGAGAAGCAGGTCGTCGAGCCGCTGGAAGACTCCATCGACACCGTCGACGGGATCACCGGCATCACCTCCACGGCCTCCGAGGGCAACGCGGTGGTGATGGCCCAGTTCGACTACGGCAGCGCGAGCGACTCCAAGCAGCTCGTCGCCGACGTCCAGCAGGCCGTCAACCGGGCCCGCGCGCAACTGCCCGACGACGTCGACCCGCAGGTCGTCGCCGGTTCCACCGACGACATCCCGACCGTCGTGCTCGCCGTCACCTCCGACAAGGACCAGCAGGCCCTCGCCGACCAGCTCGACAAGACCGTCGTCCCGGCGCTCAAGGACATCGAGGGCGTCGGCCAGGTCAACGTCGACGGCGTCCGCGACCTCCAGGTCGATGTCACGCCCGACGACAAGAAGATGGCGGCGGCCGGGATCACCGTCCAGACGCTCAGCCAGTCCCTCCAGGCCGGTGGCGCCACACTTCCCGCCGGTTCCTTCGCCGAGGACGGCAAGAACCGTACGGTCCAGGTCGGCGGCGGCTTCACCTCGCTCAAGGAGATCGAGGACCTCATGGTCACCGGTCAGGGCGTGAAGAAGCCCGTACGCCTCGCCGACATCGCGACGGTCAAGCAGGAGCAGTCCACGGCGGACTCGATCACCCGTACCGACGGCCGCCCCAGCCTCGCCGTCGCCGTCACGATGGACCACGACGGCTCCGCCGTCACCATCTCCGACGCGGTGCACGACAAGCTCGACGACCTGCGCAAGGACCTCGGCTCCGGCGCCGAGCTGACCGTCGTCAGCGACCAGGGCCCGGCCGTCTCCAAGTCCATCTCGGGCCTGACCACCGAGGGCGCGCTCGGCCTGCTCTTCGCGGTCATCGTCATCCTGGTCTTCCTGGCGTCGGTGCGCTCCACCCTCGTCACCGCGGTCTCCATCCCGCTGTCGGTCGTCCTCGCGCTGATCGTCCTGTGGACCCGCGACCTCTCGCTCAACATGCTCACGCTCGGCGCGCTGACCATCGCGATCGGCCGCGTCGTCGACGACTCGATCGTCGTCCTGGAGAACATCAAGCGCCACCTCGGCTACGGCGAGGAGCGCCAGGAGGCCATCCTCAAGGCGGTCCGCGAGGTGGCGGGCGCGGTGACGTCCTCGACGCTGACGACAGTGGCCGTCTTCCTCCCCATCGGCCTGGTCGGCGGCATGGTCGGCGAGCTGTTCGGCTCCTTCTCCCTGACGGTGACGGCGGCGCTGCTCGCCTCCCTCCTCGTCTCGCTGACCGTCGTCCCGGTCCTCTCCTACTGGTTCCTGCGCCCGCCCAAGGCGATCCAGGGCATCGACCCGGAGGAGGCCCGCCGCAAGGCCGAGGAGAAGGAGGCCCGCTCCCGGCTCCAGCGGATCTACGTCCCGGTCCTGCGCTTCGCGACGCGCCGCCGCGTCACCAGCCTGCTCATCGCCGTCGTCGTCCTGATCGGCACGTTCGGCATGGCGCCGCTGCTGAAGACGAACTTCTTCGACCAGGGCGAGCAGGAAGTCCTCTCCATCAAGCAGGAGCTGAAGCCCGGCACCAGCCTCGCCGCGACCGACGCCGCCGCGCAGAAGGTCGAGAAGGTGCTCCGCTCCCTCGACGACATCAAGGACTACCAGGTCACCGTCGGCTCGTCCGGCTTCATGGCGGCCTTCGGCGGCGGCACCGACACCAACCAGGCGTCGTACCAGGTCACGCTCAAGGACAAGGCGTCGTACGAGGACACCCAGGACCGCATCGAGCGCGAGCTCGGCAAGCTGTCCGGCATCGGCACGACGCGGATCTCCGCCGGTGACGGCTTCGGCAGCCAGGACCTCAGCGTCGTCGTGAAGGCCGCCGACGGCTCGGTGCTCAGCAAGGCGTCCGAGCAGGTCCGCAAGGCCGTCGCCTCGATCGACGACGTCACCGACGTCTCCAGCGACCTGTCGCAGTCGGTGCCGCGCATCTCGGTCCGCGCCAACGACAAGGCGGCAGCGGCCGGGTTCAACGACACGACGCTCGGTGCCGCCGTCGCCCAGGCAGTGCGCGGCACCACCAGCGGCAAGGCGATCCTCGACGACACCGAGCGCGACATCGTCGTGAAGTCGGCGAAGCCGGCGACGACGATGGACGAGCTGAAGAAGCTGCCGATGGGTCCGGGCGGTGTGACGCTCGGCGACATCGCCACGGTGAAGCTGGTCGACGGTCCGGTCTCCATGACCCGTATCGACGGCGCCCGCGCCGCCACCATCACGGCCAAGCCGACCGGGGACAACACGGGCGCGGTCAGCACCGACCTCCAGAAGAAGATCGACAAGCTGGACCTGCCGGAAGGCGCGACGGCCTCCATCGGCGGTGTCACCTCCGACCAGGACGACGCCTTCAAGAACCTGGGCCTCGCGATGCTCGCGGCCATCGCGATCGTCTTCATGCTGCTCGTCGCCACGTTCCGGTCGCTGGCCCAGCCGCTGATCCTGCTGGTCTCCATCCCGTTCGCGGCGACCGGCGCGATCGGTCTTCTGGTCGTCACCGGTACGGCGATGGGTGTGCCCGCGATGATCGGCATGCTGATGCTCATCGGCATCGTCGTCACCAACGCGATCGTGCTCATCGACCTCATCAACCAGTACCGGGCCCAGGGGCTCGGTGTGGTCGAGGCCGTGGTCGAGGGAGGCCGTCACCGTCTCCGCCCGATCCTGATGACCGCCCTCGCGACGATCTTCGCCCTTCTCCCGATGGCGCTCGGGATCACGGGTGAAGGCGGCTTCATCGCGCAGCCGCTCGCGGTGGTCGTGATCGGCGGCCTGATCACCTCGACGCTGCTGACGCTTCTCCTGGTGCCGACGCTGTACGCGATGCTCGAGCTCCGCAAGGAGCGCCGGGCCACCAAGCGCGCCGCGAAGGGTGAAACCCCGACCCAGCCGAACGCCCCGGAGTCGGAGCGGGCCGGGGTCTGACCCCCTAGGGGCGCGGGTTCCCCGCGCCCCTGGCGGGGCTGGACTACGGCAGGGCCAGCATGCGCTCGAGCGCCAGCTTCGCGAACTGTTCCGTTTCGCGGTCGACCTCGATGCGGTTGACCAGGCGGCCCTCGGCGAGGGACTCCAGGGCCCACACCAGGTGCGGCAGGTCGATCCGGTTCATGGTCGAGCAGAAGCAGACCGTCTTGTCGAGGAAGACGATCTCCTTGCCCTCGGGGGCGAACCGGTTGGCGAGCCGCCGTACGAGGTTCAGCTCGGTCCCGATGGCCCACTTGGACCCGGCCGGCGCGGCTTCGAGCGCCTTGATGATGTACTCGGTGGACCCGACGTAGTCCGCCGCGGCCACGACCTCGTGCTTGCACTCGGGGTGGACCAGGACATTGACACCCGGTATGCGCTCACGCACGTCGTTGACCGACTCCAGCGAGAACCGCCCGTGCACGGAGCAGTGCCCCCGCCAGAGGATCATCTTGGCGGCGCGCAGCTCCTCCACGGTCAGGCCACCGCCCGGCTTGTGCGGGTTGTAGACCACGCAGTCGTCGAGCGACATGCCGAGATCCCGCACGGCGGTGTTGCGCCCGAGGTGCTGGTCGGGCAGGAAGAGCACCTTCTCACCCTGCTCGAACGCCCAGTTCAGAGCCCGCTCGGCATTCGAGGACGTGCAGATCGTGCCGCCGTGCTTGCCGGTGAACGCCTTGATGTCGGCGGAGGAGTTCATGTAGGAGACGGGCACGACCTGCTCGGCGATCCCCGCGTCGGTCAGCACGTCCCAGCACTCGGCGACCTGTTCGGCGGTGGCCATATCGGCCATGGAGCATCCGGCGGCGAGGTCTGGCAGGACGACCCTCTGGTCGTCGCCGGTGAGGATGTCGGCGGACTCGGCCATGAAGTGCACACCGCAGAAGACGATGTACTCGGCTTCGGGCCGCGCGGCGGCGTCCCGGGCCAGCTTGAAGGAGTCGCCGGTGACGTCCGCGAACTGGATGACCTCGTCGCGCTGGTAGTGGTGCCCGAGCACGAACACCTTGTCGCCGAGCTTCTCCTTGGCCGCGCGGGCCCGCTCCACCAGGTCGGGGTCGGAGGGGGAGGGAAGGTCGCCGGGGCAGTCGACGCCGCGCTCGCTCGCGGCGTCGGCTTCGCGGCCGAGCAGCAGCAGCGCCAGCGGCGTGGGCGAAACGTCCAGGTCGACGACTGCCTGGGGGGTCTGGGCCGTGGTCACGTCACGCACCCTTTCTTGTCTGCAGAACGCGGTTCTCGTCAAATTGACGCTATCTATCATATCTGCTTCACGTCAGTTTGACGATGGCGATGTCGTCAGTGTGACCCAAACCGCCTCGGCCGCCCCGTGCCCGCTCCGCCGCGGGTGTGCGAGCATGAAAGAAGAAGCGCGAAACGTCCCGACGATCCGGAATGGATCCGGGCCTTTGCCGGTTGCAATGGTCGGCAAGCAGTCTCCGTACAACCCGGGAGAGATGTAGATGTCCGTATCGGACGAGACCACCACCGTCAGCGACGGCATCATCCTCAGCGACAACGCCGCGGCGAAGGTCAAGGCGCTGCTGGAGCAGGAAGGCCGCGAGGACCTGGCTCTGCGGGTGGCCGTTCAGCCCGGCGGCTGCTCCGGCCTGCGCTACCAGCTCTTCTTCGACGAGCGCTCGCTCGACGGTGACGTCGTGAAGGACTTCGGCGGCGTCAAGGTCGTCACCGACCGCATGTCCGCCCCGTACCTGGGCGGCGCCTCCATCGACTTCGTCGACACCATCGAGAAGCAGGGCTTCACGATCGACAACCCGAACGCCACGGGCTCCTGCGCCTGCGGCGACTCGTTCAGCTGAGCCGAGCCGCGCGAGCGGTGAGCACGGCGGAGGGCGGTCACCCCGAGTGGGGTGACCGCCCTCCGCCATGTCTCAGTCCCGGGGCGCCGGAGTGGTCCCGCCCGGCCCGTTCTTCTCCGCGAGCGGCACGGCCCCGCCGTCGGCCCGTACGACCTCCCGGTCACCCAGCGGCGCGTCGAGCTTCACCGGCAGCGTGTAGAACTTCGCCATCTCGACGCAGACGGTGCCCTTCTTCTCGGTCGACGTGACCCGCACGGTGACCTCGTCGCCGGACTCCTCGGCGGTCGCCGCGTACTTCGCGCACACGCCCCCGGAGAAGTGCAGCGTCAGCGTCCGCCCGTCGTCGCGGTACCCCTGCACCCGTACGTCACCGGTCTTCTTCCCTGTGCCGGTGGACGCGGACGGGGACGGCGGGGTGGAGGCGCTCGGCGCCGCCAGGAACTTCGGCTCGACCGCCGGATGCGTCACCGTGAACGGCTTCGCCTGCCCGGCCGGCTCCACCTGGAACAGCCAGGACGGCACCAGCGCCTGCCTGCCCTCGACGTAGTGCGCGGCGAGCCCGAACGTGGCCTTCGTGACCTCGACCGTCGTGGACGCGGGCGGCCTCGGCGACGACGGGTCGCACCCCGCGCCCTGCACGCCCTGGCCCGGCTCGGCCGAGGCCCCGTCGAGCGGCGCCGCGCTCGCGCACCCGCCGATCGAGGCGCGGTCGCCCGCCGCCGGGCTGTTCAGCCGGTCGATCGTCTCCTTGGCGCCGATCGTCGGGTACGTGGCGCCCTTCACCGGCGCCTTCACCTGCCCGCTGCCGCCGCTCACCTGTCCGTCCGGGCCGATCTGGATCCCGGTCGACCAGCCGTACGTGGGCAGCCCGCCGATCACCTGGTCGGCGTTCACCACGCGGGTGGCGCCCATGAGCTGCGTCGCGTCGAGCTTGGCGTCGTCCTCGCCGAGCGCCTTCAGGACCGGGGCCGCGCTCTTCCTGGCCTCGGCCTCGCTCACCGCGTCCTTCTGGCTGCCGCCGGTCGCGGGGTCCGCGCACTTCGTCCCGCCCGCGCACTTGTTCCCGGCCGAGGGCGCGTACCGGGCGTACGTCCAGGTCCCGGGCGCCTCCCGGTTCACCTGGAGCGACGGCCCCGAACCGTCCTTCGCCGGGCCCAACCGCCAGGCGCCGTCCTTCAGTTCGGGCGTGCCATCGACGCCGAGGGCCTTGGCGAGCGCGGCCACCTCGGCGGCCGTCACCTGCCCCTCGGCCCGGTAGACCGGAGCCTCGCCGGGCCCCTTGGGAAGATCGCCGGACGCCCGGTACCGCGTGCCGTTGGGGTCGGGCTCACCCGGCGCGATTCCGTTCGTCGTCCCCGGCTCGCCGCCCTGTGCGTACCCGTCCAGGGCGAGCGGCGGGGGAGTGCCGTCGCCGCCGACGCCGTCGGTACGGGGCTCGCCGCCACCGCCCGACGTGTTCTGCGCCGCCAGGTACGCGCCGCCGCCCCCTGCGAGCAGCACAGCCGCCGCGACCGAGGCGACCGCCAGCGTGCGCCGCCGCGGGTGCCGATCCTGCGTCTGCTCTTCGGTGCTCACCGCATCGCTCCTTCACCTGTCGCGTCGTATCCCGTATCCCCTCGATGCGGGAGAGCGAAAGGGGACAGCGATGGGACGTGACAGGGGAGCGCGCGGTTCCCTCCCGCGCGCCCGGAAGCCGCGCTCAGTCGCCGAAGTCCGCCATCGCGTCGATGAGCCGCGCCGACTCCGCGGGCACATGCACCCCGTGGATGCCGGACGCCCCGACCGCCCGCACCGCCCTTTCCGTCTCCCAGGGGGCCCGCGGCAGCACCCAGTGCGGCACCATCCGCGCACAGTCGCCGCGCAGCGCTTCGAGCCCGTCCTTGGTCATGAAAGACACGTCGTAGGTCATATCCGCACCGTAGACACGCCAGGTCCCACGAAAAAAGCCCTACTATCGGGTAGTTTCCGCACTTCAGAGCAGCGCGTTCGACCCGATAGCGTGAACCGTCAACCCCTCTCTCCTCAGGAAGCGTGACCTCGCCGTGCGAATCGCAGTCACCGGCTCCATCGCCACCGACCACCTGATGACCTTCCCCGGCCGTTTCGCCGACCAACTCGTCGCGGACCAGTTGCACACGGTCTCCCTCTCCTTCCTCGTCGACAACCTCGACGTCCGCCGGGGCGGCGTCGGCGCCAACATCGCCTTCGGCATGGGCCAGCTCGGCACCGGCCCGATCCTGGTCGGCGCGGCGGGCTCCGACTTCGACGAGTACCGCGCCTGGCTGGACCGGCACGGCGTGGACACCCACTCCGTCCGCATCTCCGAGACCCTGCACACGGCCCGCTTCGTCTGCACCACGGACGCCGACCACAACCAGATCGGCTCCTTCTACACGGGCGCGATGAGCGAGGCCCGCCTCATCGAGCTGAAGACCGTCGCCGACCGCGTCGGCGGCCTCGACCTGGTGCTCATCGGCGCGGACGACCCGGAGGGGATGACCCGCCACACCGAGGAGTGCCGCGCCCGGAACATCCCGTTCGCCGCCGACTTCTCCCAGCAGATCGCCCGCATGGACGGCGACGAGATCCGCCGCCTCCTCGACGGCGCCACGTACCTCTTCTCCAACGAGTACGAGAAGGGGCTCATCGAGTCCAAGACCGGCTGGACCGACGCGGAGATCCTGGGGCGGGTCGGGCACCGGGTCACCACGCTCGGCGCGCGGGGTGTCCGCATCGAGCGGGTCGGTGAGGAGCCGATCGAGGTGGGCTGCCCGGAGGAGGAGGCGAAGGTCGACCCGACGGGTGTCGGCGACGCGTTCCGGGCCGGTTTCCTCTCGGGGCTCGTCTGGGGCGTCTCCCTGGAGCGGGCGGCTCAGGTCGGCTGCATGCTCGCCACCCTCGTCATCGAGACCCTGGGCACGCAGGAGTACGCCCTGCGCAGGGCGCCCTTCATGGACCGCTTCCGCAAGGCGTACGGCGACGCTGCCGCTGAGCAAGTCGAGTCGTACCTCGGCTGAGGCCCCGCCAGGGGCGCGGGGAACTGCGCGACCAGCCACGACGAAAGCCGCAGACGCGTCTGCTCATGCACCGAGCAGACGCGTCCGCGGCTTCGCCGTGGCTGAGCGCGCAGTTCCCCGCGCCCCTATTGGCCTCTCCGCACCTCATAGGTGACGGCACCCTCGGGCCCCGGCGACGACGCCCCGACATACTCGTGGCCCTGCGTGAAGCACCAGGCAGGAATATCAACGGCGGCGACCTCGTCATCGGCGATCACCGTGACCGTTCCGCCCACCCTGACCTCCCCGATCGCCCGGGCCAGCTCGATCACGGGGCGCGGGCAGACCATGCCCACCGCGTCGACGGTCACCGCCTCGGCCGAGCCTCCCGACGGGGCGACGAACACCCCGAGCCTCTCGCGGACGCCCCGCACGACTCCCGGCAGGACGTCCAGGAACCGCTCGACCTCCGCCTCCTCGACCCCGAGCGGCAGCGACACCCGTACATTGCCCTCGCTCACCACGCCCATCGCCCGCAGCACGTGGCTGGGCGTCAGCGTGCTGCTCGTGCAGGACGACCCCGAGGACACCGAGAACCCGGCCCGGTCCAGCTCGTGCAGCACCGTCTCCCCGTCGACATAGAGACACGAGAACGTCAGCAGGTGCGGCAGCCTCCGCACCGGATCACCGACGACCTCCACGTCCGGCACGAGCTCGGGCACCCGCGCCCTGATCCGGTCCGTCAGCTCCCGCAGCCGCGCCGCCTCCCCGGCCGCCTCGGCGCGCACCGCCCGCAGCGAGGCGGCGGCGGCCACGATGCCCGGAATGTTCTCGAACCCGGCGGCACGCCCGGACTCCCGCTCATCGTCAGGTCCTTGCGGCGCGAACCGCACCCCTTTTCGAACCACAAGGAGCCCCACCCCGGCCGGGCCGCCCCACTTATGGGCACTCCCGGCCAGCAGCGACCAGCCGCCCTCCACCGGACCCCACGCCAAGGACTGCGCCGCGTCCACGAACAGCGGCACCCCCGCCGCCCGGCACACCTCGGCCACCTCGGCGACCGGCTGCACCGTCCCCACCTCGTGATTGGCCGACTGGAGACAGGCGAGAGCGGTATCGGCACGCAGGGCATCGGCATACGACGAGACGGACACCGCGCCCTCCCGCCCGACCCCCACCTCGGTCACCGAACCACCGGCTACTTCATGCGCCGCCGCTGAATGGAGTACCGCCGAGTGCTCCACCGCCGAGACCACGAGGTGCCGCCCGACGCGCCGCCGCCCGGCGAGCGCACCGGCGACCCCCTCGTGCACGGCCCGCGTCCCCGACGAGGTGAACACCAGCTCATCGGCCCGGCACCCCACCGCCTCGGCGGCCGCCTCCCGCGCGGCATCGAGGAGAAGGCGCGCCTTTCGCCCTTCCCTGTACAACCGGGACGGATCAGCCCACCCTTCGTCGAGCGACGCCTGAAGCGCCTGCCGAGCAACAGGATGAAGGGGAGCGGAAGAAGCCACATCGAAATACGCCACGCCGCCAAACTTAAGTCGCCGCCCAGGGGCGCGGGGAACTGCGCGAGCAACCACGACGCTCCCGCAGCCGCCACCCCACGTCACGTCCCACCCCGAAGGGCGCCCCAACCCCCCGTCAGAAACGCCCGACAGCCCCGATTCCCACCCTTCGGAGTGACCCGCGGCGCGTTAGGCACCCTCCCCGCGCGACCCCAAATAGCGTCCAGTAGGGTTTGGTCCGCATAAACATCCAAACCCCTGCCCGTGTGCCAGGGCGGCGAGCGACCAGCGAGACGGCCGTAGCCAACCAGCGCGGGCGAGACTCTCGGGAAGGCGCTACGTGAGTCCCAACGGCTCCGACCGCTCGTCGCGGCGCCCGATGCGGCGGAAGCTGCCGCAGGTGCTGACTGCGGGCCTGATCCTGGTAACCGCTACCGGTTGCACATACAAGGACTTCCCCCGTCTTGGTATGCCCACCCCGGTGACGGAGGAGGCCCCAAGGATCCTCTCCCTCTGGCAGGGCTCGTGGGCGGCTGCGCTCGCCACGGGCGTGCTGGTGTGGGGTCTGATCCTGTGGAGCGTCATCTTCCACCGGCGTAGCCGCACCAAGATCGAGGTTCCGACGCAGACGCGGTACAACATGCCGCTCGAGGCCCTGTACACGGTCGTTCCTCTGATCATCGTGTCGGTCCTCTTCTACTTCACCGCGCGCGACGAGTCGAAGCTGCTCCAGCTCGACGACAAGCCGGCGCACACCGTCAACGTGGTCGGCTACCAGTGGAGCTGGGGCTTCAACTACGTCGAGGACGTGCCGGGCGTCAAGGGTGACGCGAAGACCTCCAAGGAGCTCTCCGCCATCCCGCAGCGCTATAAGGACGACTTCCCGGCCAACGCCGGCGGCGTCTACGAGGTGGGTACCCCGGGTACGCGGAACCCGCAGACCAACAACCCCGGCCCGACCCTCTGGCTCCCCAAGGGGGAGAAGGTCCGGTTCGTCCTCACTTCGCGTGACGTGATCCACTCCTTCTGGGTGGTGCCGTTCCTCATGAAGCAGGACGTCATCCCGGGCCACACCAACGCGTTCGAGGTGACCCCCAACAAGGAGGGGACCTTCCTGGGCAAGTGCGCCGAGCTCTGCGGCGTCGACCACTCCCGGATGCTCTTCAACGTGAAGGTCGTCTCTCCTGAGCGCTACGAGCAGCACCTCAAGGACCTTGCCAAGAAGGGGCAGACCGGTTACGTCCCGTCTGGCATCGCCCAGACGGAACACGAGAAGAACCGGGAGACGAACAACCTGTGAGCATCCTCAACGATCCCAAGGGTGCCGCGGCAGCTGACGACTCGTACGAGAAGGAGCTGCCGGCTCGGCCCAAGAGCCCCGGCGCCACCGTGATCAAGTGGCTGACCACCACTGACCACAAGACGATCGGCACGCTGTACCTGGTCACGTCGTTCGCGTTCTTCTGCATCGGCGGTCTGCTCGCGCTCTTCATGCGCGCCGAACTGGCCCGTCCCGGCACGCAGATCATGTCGAACGAGCAGTTCAACCAGGCGTTCACGATGCACGGCACGATCATGCTGCTGATGTTCGCGACCCCGCTGTTCGCGGGTTTCGCGAACTGGATCATGCCGCTGCAGATCGGCGCCCCCGACGTCGCGTTCCCGCGGCTGAACATGTTCGCCTACTGGCTGTACCTGTTCGGCTCGCTGATCGCGGTCGTCGGCTTCCTCACCCCGCAGGGCGCGGCCGACTTCGGCTGGTTCGCCTACTCCCCGCTGTCGGACGCCGTCCGCTCGCCGGGTGTCGGCGCCGACATGTGGATCATGGGTCTGGCCTTCTCCGGCTTCGGCACGATCCTCGGTTCGGTCAACTTCATCACCACGATCATCTGCATGCGCGCCCCCGGCATGACGATGTTCCGCATGCCGATCTTCACGTGGAACGTGCTGCTCACCGGTGTGCTCGTCCTGCTGGCCTTCCCGGTGCTCGCCGCCGCGCTGTTCGCCCTGGAGGCGGACCGCAAGTTCGGTGCGCATGTGTTCGATGCCGCTAACGGCGGCGCGCTCCTGTGGCAACACCTCTTCTGGTTCTTCGGCCATCCAGAGGTGTACATCATCGCGTTGCCGTTCTTCGGAATCATCTCCGAGGTCATCCCGGTGTTCTCCCGCAAGCCGATGTTCGGCTACTCGGGCCTCATCGGCGCGACGATCGCCATCGCCGGTCTCTCCGTGACCGTGTGGGCGCACCACATGTACGTCACCGGTGGCGTGCTGCTCCCGTTCTTCTCCTTCATGACGTTCCTCATCGCCGTACCGACCGGCGTGAAGTTCTTCAACTGGATCGGAACGATGTGGAAGGGCTCGCTGTCCTTCGAGACACCGATGCTCTGGGCGATCGGCTTCCTGATCACCTTCACCTTCGGTGGCCTCACCGGCGTGATCCTGGCGGCCCCGCCGCTGGACTTCCACATCTCGGACTCGTACTTCGTGGTGGCGCACTTCCACTACGTGGTGTTCGGCACCGTCGTCTTCGCGATGTTCTCCGGCTTCCACTTCTGGTGGCCGAAGTTCACCGGCAAGATGCTCGACGAGCGGCTCGGCAAGATCACGTTCTGGACGCTGTTCATCGGCTTCCACGGCACCTTCCTCGTCCAGCACTGGCTGGGTGTCGAGGGCATGCCGCGCCGGTACGCGGACTACCTCGCGGCCGACGGCTTCACCGCGCTGAACACGATCTCGACGATCTCCTCGTTCGTCCTCGGCCTGTCGATCCTGCCGTTCCTCTACAACGTCTGGAAGACCGCCAAGTACGGCAAGAAGATCGAGGTCGACGACCCGTGGGGCTACGGCCGTTCGCTGGAGTGGGCGACGTCCTGCCCGCCGCCGCGCCACAACTTCCTCACCCTGCCGCGCATCCGCTCGGAATCGCCGGCGTTCGACCTGCATCACCCTGAGATCGCGGCCCTGGACCAGCTGGAGAACTCCGGCCACGGTGACAAGGCGCTGGCTGGCAGCAAGGAGGCCGGCAAGTGAAGGTCCAAGGCAAGATGTTCATCTGGCTGAGCCTCTTCGTCCTGATCATGGCCGCTGTGTACGGCGTGTGGTCGAAGGAGCCGGCCGGTACGACGGCGCTCTTCCTGGCGTTCGGCCTGTGCATCATGATCGGCTACTACCTGGCCTTCACGGCCCGGCGGGTCGACACCGGTGCGCAGGACAACAAGGAGGCCGACGTCGCGGACGACGCCGGTGAGGTGGGCTTCTTCAGCCCGCACTCCTGGCAGCCGCTCTCCCTGGCCGTCGGTGGCGCGCTCGCCTTCATGGGCGTCGTCTTCGGCTGGTGGCTGCTGTACTTCTCGGCCCCGATCATCCTGTTCGGCCTGTGGGGCTGGGTCTTCGAGTACTACCGCGGCGAGAACCGGACGCAGTGACACCGCGTTCCTGAACTCCGTCGCGTGAAGGGCCCGGACACTCCTGAGGGAGGGTCCGGGCCCTTCGGCGTGTCGCGGCGTGCCCCGAGCGGCGCACTTCGGCGCGCCGGACGGGCCGAACCTTCTTACCGTGACCGTATGGACGACTCACCGCGCATCCGTACGGTTCTCGGCTGCACCCTGCTGGTGGCCGCACTCGGTGCGGGCGGCACGGCCTGCAGCGGCTCCGGCCACCCGCTCTCCGCCAAGCCGTACGACGCGGCGGGCCAGATCGCCTTCAACGGCCCGAGGACCGGCCACAAGGCGGATCCGGACAAGCCCCTGGAAGTCACCGCACAGGGCGACGAGGGGCGCATCACCGACGTGACCGCCACGGACGCCGTGGGGCGCTACGTGGCGGGCGAACTCTCCGCCGACGGCCGCAGGTGGCACACCACCTCCCCGCTGGCCGCAGACGCCCAGTACACGGTCCGCGTCAGCACCGAGGACGAGGACGGCGCGCCGGGCCGCAAGGTGCTGACGTTCGAGACGGGCAGCCCGAGCGGCGACAAGGCGCTCAAGGTGCGGTTCGGGCCCGAGGGCGGCACGTACGGCGTCGGGCAGCCCCTCACGGCCACGCTCAACAAGGCCGTCAAGGACGACACGTCCCGCGCCATCGTCGAACGCGCGCTGCGGGTGGAGTCCAGGCCGGCGGCCGACGGCGGCTCCTGGTACTGGGTGGACAGCAAGACGCTGCACTACCGCCCGAAGGAGTACTGGCCCGCCCACGCCACCATCACGGCCCGCAGCAACCTCAAGGGCGTGAAGATCACCGACACCCTGCGGGGCGGCGCGAGCAGACCGCTCACCATCACCACCGGCGACCGCATCGAGGCGATCACCGACGCGGGCGCGCACTCCATGACGGTCTACCGCAACGGCAAGGTCATCAACGAGATCCCGGTCACCACCGGCAAGGCGGGCTTCGAGACCCGCAACGGCGTCAAGGTGGTGCTCGGCAAGGAGTACTTCGTACGGATGCGCGGCACCAGCATCGGTATCGCCGAGGGCAGTTCGGACTCGTACGACCTGCCCGTGTACTACGCCACCCGGGTGACCTGGAGCGGTGAGTACGTGCACGCCGCGCCCTGGTCCGTCGGGTCGCAGGGCGCCGCCAACGTCAGCCACGGCTGCACCGGCATGAGCACCTCCAACGCCGCCTGGTTCTTCAAGACCGTGCGCGAGGGCGACATCGTCAAGGTCGTGAACAGCTACGGCCAGGAGATGGACCCGTTCGGCAACGGCTTCGGCGACTGGAACCTGAGCTGGCGCAAGTGGCGCGAGGGCAGCGCCCTCACGCCCGAGGGCAAGACCGACCCGGCCGTCCAGGCCCGGCTCAGCCCCGAGGTCTGAACCGGCGCGCCCGCGGGCCCGCCGCCCGGCTCAGGCGCTGACGGCCTTCCGGGAGCGGAGCAGACCGGCCAGGGCGCCCGCGAACTCGACCGGGTCCACCGGCAGCGTCACCGCGGCCTCGGCACGGCTCCACGTGGCGAGCCAGGCGTCCTGCGGGCGGCCGATCAGGAGCAGCACGGGCGGGCAGTCGAAGACCTCGTCCTTGATCTGCCGGCACACGCCCATGCCGCCCGCCGGCACCGCCTCGCCGTCCAGGACGCAGACGTCGATGCCGCCCCGGTCGAGCTCCTTGAGGACCGCGGGGAGCGTCGCGCACTCGACGAACCGCACCTCGGGGGCGTCCGCCGCGGGCCTGCGGCCGGTCGCGAGCCGTACCTGCTCCCGCGTGTTGGCGTCGTCGCTGTAGACCAGAACCGTCGCGGTCGCCTGCATCGTTCCTCCGAGACATCGGTGTCCTAGGGGCGTACTGGCGCGGAGCCTACCCCTCCCGACAGCCCGTCAACACCGGTTCGTACACCCTCCCGATGGGCCATACGGGCTGGACACACCCCTCAGACACTCCGAACGGCACCCCCCGGAGTGAGGGCGAGATAAGCGACCGACATAATGTCGGTCGTGGCGACAGCAACGACAGTAGAAACCGGGCACGCGCACCCGTCGGTCAATCGACCGAACCTCACCAGCGTCGGAACCATCATCTGGCTGAGTTCCGAGCTGATGTTCTTCGCGGCCCTCTTCGCGATGTACTTCACCCTGCGATCGGTGACGGGACCGGAGCACTGGAAGGAAATGGCCGAGAGCCTGAACCTTCCGTTCTCGGCGACGAACACCACGATCCTGGTGCTTTCCTCCCTGACCTGTCAGCTCGGCGTGTTCGCCGCCGAGCGCGGGGACGTGAAGAAGCTCAGAATGTGGTTCATCGTCACCTTCATCATGGGTGCGATCTTCATCGGCGGTCAGGTGTTCGAGTACACCGAGCTGGTCAAGAAGGACGGGCTCTCGCTCTCCTCCGACCCGTACGGCTCGGTCTTCTACCTGACCACCGGCTTCCACGGCCTCCACGTGACAGGCGGTCTCATCGCCTTCCTGTTCGTCCTCGGCAGGACGTACGCGGCCAGGAGGTTCACCCATGAGCAGGCGACCGCCGCCATCGTCGTGTCCTACTACTGGCACTTCGTGGACGTCGTCTGGATCGGCCTCTTCGCCACGATCTACCTGATCAAGTAGTTCGAAGATCACAGCATCGGGCGCAGAAACCCGACACATTCCCGCAGCACCGACGCAGAAGATCCTGACACCGGGGTAATCCGTGAAAAAGCTCTCCGCACGACGACGCCATCCGCTGGCGGCGGTCGTCGTCCTACTCCTCGCGCTGGCGGCCACCGGGGGGCTGTACGCCGCGTTCGCGCCCGCGAGCAAGGCGCAGGCCGATGAAACCGCCCAGTCCCTCGCCATCGACGAGGGCAAGAAGCTCTACTCCGTCGGCTGTGCAAGCTGCCACGGAACCGGCGGTCAGGGCACCACCGACGGCCCGAGCCTGGTGGGTGTCGGCTCCGCCGCCGTCGACTTCCAGGTCGGTACCGGCCGTATGCCGGCCCAGCAGCCGGGCGCTCAGATCCCGCGCAAGAAGGTCATCTACTCGCAGGCCGAGATCGACCAGCTCGCGGCCTACATCGCCTCGCTGGGCGCCGGCCCGGTCAAGCCGTCCGCGAAGGACTACAGCCCGGAAGGCGCGGACATCGCCAAGGGCGGCGAACTGTTCCGCACCAACTGCGCGCAGTGCCACAACTTCACCGGTGAGGGCGGCGCCCTGACCCACGGCAAGTTCGCGCCGAACCTCGGGGACGTCTCGCCGAAGCACATCTACGAGGCCATGCAGACCGGCCCGCAGAACATGCCGTCCTTCCCGGACACGACGATGACCAAGCAGAACAAGAAGGACATCATCGCGTACCTCGACGCGGTCAACGGCGACAAGTCGGAGACCCCCGGCGGCCTCAAGCTGGGCGGGCTCGGCCCGGTCAGTGAGGGTCTGTTCGCCTGGATCTTCGGTCTCGGCGCCCTCATCGCCGTCGCCATCTGGGTCGCCGCTCGGACCGCAAAGGCCAAGAAGTCATGAGTAGCCAAGACATTCCAGAAGAGAACCTGCCCACCGAGCAGGAGACCGGGCACGGCTCGGTAGCGGTGAAGGACGACCCCTTCGCCGACCCGGGGCTGCCGGAGCACGAGCACCGGATCCAGGACATCGACGAGCGGGCCGCCAAGCGGTCCGAGCGCGTCGTGGCGATGCTGTTCACGATCTCGATGCTGGCCACCGTCGGCTTCATCGCCTCGTACGTCACCATCGACGTCGACAAGATCGTCTACATCTTCCCGCTCGGGCACATCAGCGCGCTCAACTTCGCGCTGGGCCTGA
Organism: Streptomyces sp. NPDC046939; assembly: GCF_040644575.1. Classification (NCBI taxonomy): domain Bacteria; kingdom Bacillati; phylum Actinomycetota; class Actinomycetes; order Kitasatosporales; family Streptomycetaceae; genus Streptomyces; species Streptomyces sp. NPDC046939. The sequence goes on along the minus strand of NZ_JBEYWV010000010.1, from coordinate 5,478 downwards.
CCCTCGGTGTGGCGCTGTTCTGCATCGGCGCGGGCGCGGTCCACTGGGCCCGCACCCTGATGTCCGACGTCGAGGTCGCCTCCGAGCGTCACCCGATCGAGGCCGAGCCCGCGGTCAAGGCGCAGGTCCTCCAGGACTTCGCCGACGGCGCGCGCGAGTCGCAGTTCGGCCGCCGCAAGCTGATCCGCAACACCCTGTTCGGCGCCCTCGCCCTGGTGCCGCTCTCCGGTGTCGTCCTCCTTCGTGACCTCGGCCCGCTGCCGGAGACGAAGCTGCGGCACACGGCGTGGAAGAAGGGCAAGAAGCTCGTCAACATGAACACGAACGAGCCGCTCCGTGCCTCGGACATCACGGTCGGCTCGCTCACCTTCGCCAAGCCCGAGGGCGTGGAGGAGCACGACGAGGACTTCCAGCAGGTGATGGGCAAGGCCGCGCTGATGCTCGTCCGGATCCAGCCGGAGAACATCAAGGACAAGCGCGAGCTCGAGTGGTCCCACGAGGGCGTTGTCGCGTACTCGAAGATCTGCACCCACGTGGGCTGCCCGATCTCCCTGTACGAGCAGCAGACGCACCACGTGCTCTGCCCGTGCCACCAGTCCACCTTCGACCTCTCCGACGGTGCGCGGGTGATCTTCGGCCCCGCCGGTCACGCACTGCCGCAGTTGCACATCGACGTCGATGACGAGGGCTACCTCGTGGCGCAGGGCGACTTCGCTGAGCCCGTCGGTCCTGCCTTCTGGGAGCGCGGATGAGTACTACGACAAGCAACGACGCGCCTTCCCGCGGGAAGGCACCGGCCGGCGAGCGCGTCGCCGACTGGGCGGACGGACGCCTCGGGATCTACTCCCTGGCCAAGTCCAACATGCGCAAGATCTTCCCGGACCACTGGTCCTTCATGCTCGGTGAGATCTGCCTCTACAGCTTCATCATCATCATCCTCACGGGTGTGTACCTGACGCTGTTCTTCCACCCGTCCATGAACGAGGTGACGTACCACGGCAGCTATGTCCCGCTCCAGGGGCAGCTGATGTCGGAGGCGTTCAACTCGACCATGCACATCTCCTTCGATGTGCGCGGTGGTCTGCTGATCCGGCAGATCCACCACTGGGCGGCGCTGATCTTCCTCGCCGGCATGTTCGTGCACATGATGCGCGTGTTCTTCACGGGCGCGTTCCGCAAGCCGCGTGAGGTTAACTGGCTGTTCGGCTTCCTGCTGTTCGTCCTCGGCATGTTCACCGGCTTCACCGGCTACTCGCTCCCGGACGACCTGCTCTCCGGCACCGGTGTCCGCTTCATGGAGGGCGCGGTCCTGTCCGTGCCGATCGTCGGCACGTACCTGTCGTTCTTCCTCTTCGGCGGTGAGTTCCCGGGCGGCGACTTCGTCGCGCGGTTCTACTCGGTCCACATCCTGCTGCTGCCGGGCATCATGCTCGGCCTGCTGGTGGCCCACCTGATCCTGGTCTTCTACCACAAGCACACGCAGTTCGCGGGTGCCGGAAAGACCGAGAAGAACGTCGTCGGCATGCCGCTGCTCCCGGTCTACATGGCCAAGGCGGGTGGCTTCTTCTTCCTCGTCTTCGGTGTCATCGCGGCCATCGCGGCGATCGCCTCGATCAACCCGATCTGGGCCATCGGCCCGTACCGGGTCGACCAGGTCTCCACCGGCGCCCAGCCCGACTGGTACATGGGCTTCTCCGAGGGCCTGATCCGCACGATGCCGGGCTGGGAGATCAACCTGTGGGGTCACACCCTCGTCCTGGGTGTGTTCGTCCCGCTGGTCATCTTCCCGCTGGTCCTGGTCGCGATCGCGGTCTACCCGTTCATCGAGTCCTGGGTCACCGGCGACAAGCGCGAGCACCACATCCTGGACCGCCCGCGCAACGTCCCGACGCGTACGGCGTTCGGTGCCGCGTGGATCTCCTGGTACTTCGTCCTGCTCATCGGTGGTGGCAACGACCTGTTCGCCACGCACTTCCACCTCTCGATCAACGCGATCACCTGGTTCGTCCGCGTCGGCTTCTTCGTCGTACCGGTGATCACGTTCATCATCACCAAGCGGATCTGCCTCGGCCTCCAGCGCCGCGACAAGGACAAGGTGCTGCACGGGCGCGAGTCCGGCATCATCAAGCGCCTGCCGCACGGTGAGTTCATCGAGGTGCACGAGCCGCTCGACCAGGAGTCGCTGCACGCGCTCACCGCGCACGAGCAGTACAAGCCGCTCGAACTCGGCCCCGAGGTCGACGAGAACGGCGTGGAGCGCAAGCAGTCGCGTCTGCAGAAGACCCGCGCCAAGCTGTCGAAGGGCTTCTACGGGGAGAACAACCAGATCCCCAAGCCCACCGCAGAGGAGTACAAGGAGATCACCAGCGGCCACGGCCACCACTGATCCCTGAACTGTCCGCCACGGCAGGAGCCCTCGTCCAGGCACTGGACGGGGGCTCTTTGCCGTCCCCGACGGTGGATAAGGTGGAGCCGCGTAACCCCACTGACACAACTGGAGCGGCCATGAGCGCTTTGCACCCCGCTGGAGGCGACACCGCGGCGGGCCGTTCCTGGCCCGCCGTGCTCAACGGCCTCCTGGAGGGCCGCGACCAGAGCGCCGACGACACCGCCTGGGCGATGGACCGCATCATGCGGGGCGAGGCGACCGAGGCGCAGATCGCCGGGTTCGTGGTGGCGCTGCGCGCCAAGGGCGAGACCGTCGAGGAGATCTCCGGCCTCGTCCGGGCGATGTACGAGCACGCCAACACGATCGAGGTGCCGGGGGAGACCGTCGACATCGTCGGCACCGGCGGCGACGGCGCCAAGACGGTGAACATCTCCACGATGTCCGCCATCGTCATCGCCGGTACGGGCGTCAAGGTCGTCAAGCACGGCAACCGCGCCGCCTCCTCGGCCTCGGGCGCCTCCGACGTCCTGGAGAAGCTCGGCGTCAATCTGGAGCTGACGCCCGCGCGGGTCCCGCAGATCGCGGAGGAAGCCGGGATCACGTTCTGCTTCGCCGTGAAGTTCCACCCGGCGCTGCGGTACGCGGGCGCCGCGCGCGGCCAGCTCGGCATCCGCACCGTCTTCAACCTCCTCGGCCCGCTGACCAACCCGGCCCGCGTGCGCGCCCAGGCCGTCGGGGTCGCCGACGCCCGCATGGCGCCCGTCGTCGCCGGTGTCTTCGCCGAGCGCGGCAACTCCTCCCTGGTCTTCCGCGGCGACGACGGCCTCGACGAGCTGACGACCACCGCGACCTCCCGCGTCTGGATCGTCCGCGACGGCACCGTGCGCGAGGAGGCCTTCGACCCGCGCGACGTGGGCCTCGACCTGGTCCCGGTGGAGGCGCTGCGCGGCGCGGACGCCTCCTACAACGCGGAGGTCGCCCGGCGGCTCCTCGACGGGGAGCGCGGCCCGGTCCGCGACGCCGTGCTCCTCAACTCGGCCGCCGCCCTCGTCGCCGTACGCCCCGGCACGGGCACGCTCGCCGAGCAACTGCGGGCCGGCATGGACCGCGCCGCCGAGTCCATCGACTCGGGCGCGGCGAAGGCGACCCTGGAGCGCTGGGTGAAGGCCACCAACCGCTGACGCGGTACATGTGTGACGCAGAGCGCAGTCCGATCCGTCTCAGGAACCGGACTGCGCTCTTGCCGTATCAGGAACGTATGGCAAGATGCTTTCCAAGGTCATGAGTGACAGCGTGATCGGCCCCGGCCGGCTGTCCGGCAACCCTCCGTCCGTGGCGGGGTGCCCCGGGTGAAGACCAGGCCGCGAGCAGCAAGGCTCGCGGCAAGCGCGGACCCCTCGCGAACTCTCCAGGGGTCCTGGGTCGTTTGAGGGAGCAGTCTCGTGAGCAAGCGAATGTGCTAGGGCCGGTCGGCCCCTTCTCCAGTACCACCATCACCCTCCGCGTGAGCGCGCCCGCGCCCCGCGTCGAGGTCAACACCCGTACGTAGCAGCTCTGTTGATGACGGCTGCCGTGCGGGCTCGTACGCCACTTCGCCACGCCCTGACTTGTCCTGCCGGGAGACAGCCATGTCCGCTCACACCACCGCCACCGTGTCCGCCGAGTCCGCCGTCGAGTCCGCCGACCCCGCCTGCGGCGCGCCGCTGCCCGTGCTCGGCCGCGATGTGACGGTGCCGCTCGTCACCGGCGGCGAGGTGACCTACGCCGCCCTCGACTACGCCGCCAGCGCGCCCGCCCTCCAGCGCGTCTGGGACGACGTCGCCGCCTACGCCCCCTACTACGGCAGCGTCCACCGCGGCGCCGGCTACCTCTCCCAGCTCTCCACCGACCTCTTCGAGAACGCGCGGGCCACGGTCGCCGAGTTCCTCGGCTGCCGCGCCGACGACCAGGTCGTCTTCACCCGCTCCACCACCGACTCCCTCAACCTGCTCGCCGCCGCGCTGCCCGCCGACTGCCAGGTGTTCGTCTTCGAGACCGAGCACCACGCGTCGCTGCTGCCCTGGCGCGACGCCCGCGTGACCTATCTGAACGCGCCCCGCACCCCCGCCCAGGCCGTCGACACCCTGGAGCGCGCCCTCGCCGAGCGCGACCCCCACGGCCCGGCCCTCGTCTGCGTCACCGGTGCCTCCAACGTCACCGGTGAACTCTGGCCGGTGCGCGAGCTGGCGGCGGCCGCTCACGCGCACGGTGCCCGCATCGTGCTCGACGCCGCCCAGCTCGCGCCCCACCACCCCGTCTCCGTCCAGGAGTTGGACGTCGACTGGATCGCCTTCTCCGGGCACAAGCTGTACGCGCCCTTCGGCTCGGGCGTGCTCGCCGGACGCGCCGACTGGCTGCGCGCGGCCGAGCCGTACCTCGCCGGGGGCGGCGCCTCCCGCAAGGTCGCCCGGCGCGTCGACGGCGGCGTGGACGTCGAGTGGCACGACAGCGCGGCCCGCCACGAGGCCGGTTCGCCGAACGTCATCGGCGTCTACTCCATCGCCTCCGCCTGCAAGGCGCTGACCGAGGCCGGGTTCGACACCCTCGTCGCCCGCGAGCAGCACCTGATCCGCAAGGTGCGTGCCGGGCTCGCCGAGGTGCCCGAGGTGAAGGTGCTCTCCCTGTTCGGGGACGACGCCCCCCGCGTCGGTGTCCTGTCCTTCGTGGTCGAGGGCTGGAACTCCTCGCACTTCGCCGCGGCGCTCTCCGCGGAGTACGGGATCGGGGTGCGGGACGGCCTCTTCTGCGCCCACCCCCTCGTACGGACGCTGCTCGGCTCGGACCCGCAGACGCAGGGCGAGTGCGGTGCGCCCGAGGCGGCGCCGGGGGAGAAGTCGCTGAACGCGATCCGGGTCAGCTTCGGCGCGGGCACCCCCGACGAGCACGTAGACCGTTTCATCGGGGCCGTGAAGGAACTGGTCCGCGATGGAGCCAAGTGGACCTACCGCACGGAACAGGGCCGCTGCGTCCCAGCCGCCTAGGGGCGCGGGGAACTGCGCGCGCAACCCACGAAAAGCCGCGGACGCGTCTGCTCATGCACCGAGCAGACG